>CAZUQL010000001.1:0-41132 GCA_964622565.1 Candidatus Woesearchaeota archaeon
TTAAAATAAATTAAAGTTCCTCCGACCACAATTAATCCAAATGCTAATGCTGAAAAATTAAACATTATCACGTCGGTGAGTCGTTCAATGGCTCCTGCCCCCCTCCCTAACTTTGAAATAAGAGAACCAGTTTTGTGGTTAGTATGAAAGTTGTGACTAAGACAGAGAATGTGATTAAAGAATTTTTGTTTTAAATCAGTGATTAGTCCTGTAGACAGCCGATTAATTAAATGTATGAAAAGCCATTCAATTGCAAACTTTAAGACAATTACAACTGCAAAAATGAGGGAGAGAACTATCAACGTGGAAATAAACGATTCTAATATTTGAGGATTAGTTGAGAACTCTGTTCCTTTGTCTATGATTATTTTAAATAAAAATTTGTCAACTGTATGACTTGCTTCCAATAAAAAACTAAAGATGAATGTTACAATTACTAAAAGTTTGTATTTTTTTAAAAACCCCCAGTATTCACTAAGATTATGTCTGAAGTCTATTTTCTCTTTGTTTGTTTTTGATATATTGTTTGACATGATGAATATAAGCTAAGCTAGAAGTAGATTATTTTATTTATAGGCAGGGAACCAAATAATCTGATAATAAATTAAATTAGAATTTTGGATTTTTAAATGTTTTGAATAAGTTTAAATAATGTTTTTTCTTTTTTTGAATATGCGATTTAATGTTTTAATTGGGGGTGAGGCTGGGCTTGGTCCGAATCTTCTGACTGAAATTTTAGGAAGAGTTCTAGTAGAGCGAGGTTATTATGTTTTTTATTCTCGGGATTACCAAAGCTTAATTCGGGGGGGGCATAATTTTAATGTGCTAACTTTTTCAGAAGAACCTGTGAACAGTAATGATTCCAAGGTCGATATCCTTGTTTGCCTTGATGCAAAAACAGAGGAAATACATCAGAAAAATTTGAATATTTCTGCAGTTATTTTGAAAGGAAGTAAAGAAAATATGTACTATGCTGGTCGGTTGTTTAAAATGTTGTGCCTGGATTTTTCAATTTTAGATAGAGAGCTAAAAAAATTGGGAAAGAGATATGAAGAAAATTTGAAAAATGCTAAGCAGGGTTATGAAGAAGAGAAAAAAGAAGTTTGTAAGATTTTAGATAAGAAAAAGAAAAATTATTTTATGAATGGAAACAAAGGAATTTCCGAAGGTGCGAAAAAATCGGGAATTGAGATTTATTATGCTTATCCTATGACTCCTGCAACGCCGGTTTTAGGGGAGCTTGCGGAAAATCAATTAAAAGAAAATCGTCTTGTTGTTGAATTAGAAAATGAAATTGCTGTTGCAAATGCAGGAGTTGGTTCTTGTATTGCTGGAAAAAAGGTTATGGTTGGGACGTCGGGAGGAGGTTTTGATTTGATGACTGAAACTTTATCTTTGTGTGGAATTGCAGAAATTCCCTTGGTGTTTTATCTTTCTATGAGGCCTGGACCAGGAACAGGAGTTGCAACTTATACTGCCCAAGGAGATCTAAATATTGCAAGACATGCTGGACACGGAGAGTTCCCCCGGGTTGTTTTAGCTCCTGGAGATCCAGAAGAATCAATTGAACTAACTAATTCTAGTTTTTACTTTTCACATAAATTCAAAGTGCCTTCAATAATTGTTTCAGATAAACATCTTGGAGAATCTTGGTATTGTTTTAAAGAAATGCCAAAGCTGGAGAAAATTAAAGTTGAAACAAAACTTTCAAGATTTAATTCTTATGAAGTAGATAAAGAAGGAAGTGCAACAGAAGATGCAGAGCAGATTAATAAGAATATTTTGAAAAGAAAAGAAAAATATTTAGAAATTAAAAAAGAAGCAGAGAAATTTGAAATGTTTAAGACTTATGGAAATAAAAACTCAAAGAATGTGGTTGTTTCTTGGGGTTCACCGAAGGGGGCTATTTTAGATGCGATTAAAGACTTGAATATTTGTTTTGTTCAGGTTTTGTATATTGAACCTTTTTCTGAGAAAATTGAAGATTTAATAAAAGATAAGAATATTATCTTAGTTGAGAACAGCGCCACAGGTTTGATAGGAGATTTAATTAAAGAAAAAACAGGAATTAAAATTAAAGAAGAAAATAAGATTTTGAGGTTTGATGGACGACCGTTTTTTGCAGACGAGTTAAAGAAAGAAATTGAGGAGAAAATGAGATGAAATTGATCGTTCTCTATGGTCCCCCTGCTTCAGGGAAGATGAGTATAGCCAAAGAACTTTGTAAAATAACTAAAGCAAAATTTTTTCCCCATAATGTAATTTTTGATTTAATTAATCCTCTTTTTGGAGATCCAAGAAAAAATCATTTTATGTGGGATTTATACGAAGAAATAAAGATTAAGATTATAAAAACAGCGAAGAGAAAAAATGTTAATTTGGTTTTAACAGAGATTTACAATAAACCAGTAAGTGATGAGAGGCTTGAAGATTTTATTAATGAGCTTAATGTGATGAAAGTTTCAGCCCAGTTTGTCAAAATTTATTGTAATGAAGAAGAATTATTAGAGAGGGTTGAAAACAAGGATAGAAAAAACACAAAAAAATTAAATTCAAGAGGGGAGTATCAAAGAATACTTAAAAAGGCAAATCTTAATTCTACTATTCCTTTTATTAGAAGTCTGATTATAGATAATACAATAAAATCACCAAAACAAGTTGCGAGCGAGATAAAAAAGAAATTAAAACTAAAATGAAAATTCAAATTAAACATTTAATTTACACAGGGATTTTAATGATAGTTGGGACGCTGTTGTTTAAAATTCTTCCGATGTATCTTTATGGGGAGGATATTTTATTTGATGCGTCGCGTCATATTATAGTTTTGAGTTTTGGGCTTTATGGGTTGTATTATTTGATTCAGAATAAGGAGAGTTGGAGAATTTATTATGCAATTTTTTCAGCAATGATTTTGGGAGTTATTGCAGTTCAGAGAATTATTGTTGGGGCACATAATGAATATGGTGTTTTAATGGGATTTGCAGTTGCAGGGTTTTCAATACTCTTTCCCTTGTGGGTGGGGGGAAGATTAAGATGAAAAAGCTTTATTTAATTCATGGTTGGGGAGGAAGGGCGGAGGGAGGTTGGTTTGATTTTTTAAAAAAAGAATTAAAGCAGAAAGAATGGATTGTTGAAGCATTTGATATGCCCGATACAAATCATCCCAGAATAGAAGAGTGGGTAAAGCACCTTGAGAAGAAAGTTAAAAAGATTGATGAGGAAACATACTTTTTAGGACACAGTATTGGATGTCAGACAATAATGAGATTTCTTGAAAAATTACCTAAACACCAAAAAATCGGAGGGGTGATATTTATTGCGGGCTGGTTTAATCTAAAGAATGATTCATATGAGAGCCAAGAAGAAATAAAGATAGCAGAACCATGGATTAATTTTGAAATAGATTATGAAAGAGTTACAAGACCTACTTTAAATTTCCTCGCAATATTTTCGGAAGATGATCCTTTCGTTCCAAAGGAGGATATTGATTTATTCAAAAAAAGATTAAATGCAAAAACTATCTTATTAAATAATAAAGGTCATTTTGACACCTTAGAAGAATTTGAGGAAGCTTATCCCCATATAGAAAGGTGGTTGAAGTTAAAATGAAAACTTACAAGATACCTAATTTTAAAAAAATTTTAAAGCCAAGGTGGTCACATAAACCTGGTTTTGGAATGAATAAAAATTTTGAGCATCATAGAAGAAAATCATTTCAGCAATCAACATCTCCTGAAGATGAGAGGTTGTTAAAAAAACTTGGAATAAAAAAAGAAGATAAAGTTTTAGCAGTTGCAGGTTATTATGCCTCTTGGGCTTCTGCGATTGCAAGATTAGAAGTAAATGTAGCGTACTCAGATATTTCTAGTTCAATTGTATCTTGGGCAAAAAAAGAGTATGGAAAACTTTTTTCAAAGTATATTTGTAGTAATTATGAATTGATTCCAAAAAAAGAAAATCAGTATGATTGGGCATTTACATTCGAGGCGTGTGGAGGAGGAAGTGGTTTGCCTATTGCATATTTAAGGTCATTACTAAATAAGAAGGGGGGGATTTTGGTTTACCATTTAAGATATGGAAAAGATAAAAAGAAAATGGGAAGTAAACCTCGAATGTATCCCTTGATTGTTAAAACTCTTTCAGGGATTTATGGAGCAAAGTATATTGTTAAAGGAATAAATGTAAAAAGCCATCAATTTGAAAAACCCACAAAAATGATTCCTCATAAGATTTGTATAATTAAAACAAATTCAAAGGCAAGAACTAAAGCAATGGAAGACATTGTTGCTCTGGAGAGAAATAAATTTACAGAAGACACGTTAAAAAGATTAAATAAATTGGCAAATATCCTTTCTGAAGAATACACTAGGAAGGTGAAAGTTAAATGAAAATTGAAACAAAAAGGCTGATATTAAGACCAATACAAAAATCAGATAAAAAAAGTTTAATCGAAAATATAAACAATATTAAAATTTCGCAATGGCTTGAACTAGTGCCGTTTCCATATACAGAAGCAGATGCAGATTGGTGGATAAATCATTGTCAAGAATTGGAAAAAGAAGAAGAGAAAAAATCTTATGAATTTGTAATAATATTAAATGAAACTGGCGAAGATATTGGGGGAATTACCTTAGCAGAAATAAACAAAGAGCAAGGAACCGCGACCTTAGGTTATTGGATTGGAGAGGGGCATTGGAGAAAGGGTTATGGTTCAGAAGCTCTTGACGCAGTTTTAAAATTAGCTTTTGAAAAATTAAAATTAAGAAGAATAGAAGCAGGAGTTTATGCAGGAAATCAGAGTTCAGGAAGATTGCTTGAAAAGTTTGGAGCAAAAGAGGAGGGAAGAAAAATAGAAGCTAAAGTCTGCAAAGCTGACGGAAAAATTAAAGATGAAATTGTGTATGGATTGTTAAAAGAAGATTGGAAGGCGTTGGAATGAAAACAAAATTTATTTTTCCAAATTACACAGGGGGAGGTTTGATAAATTTAATGGCTTCTATTGAGAATTGTTTCGGGGGTAAATCAAAATATAATGAATTAAGATTACTAAAATCAAAAGAAATTAAATCTAAGAATGTCGTATTAATTATCTTTGATGGAATGGGGTATGAATTTTTTAGAAAATACTTAATGAAATCTTCATTAGCGCCATACCTAAAAGGAAATATTACTTCTGTTTTACCTGCTGGCACAACATCTGCAATATCTACTGTTTATACCGGAATGTTGCCCATCGAAACAGGAATGGTGGGATGGTACACTTTCTTAAGGGGGTTAGGGGTTATTAGTGTGGGTATACCTTATCAAGCAAGATTCTCAAAAGAAAGCTTAGGGGAATACTCTGATATAAATGATGTTTACTCTATCAAACCCCTCTCTAATAGAATTAAGAGAGATTCGTATACTATTATGCCAAAAGATCTCAAAAAAAGTTCTTTCAATAATTCGTCTACTGGAAAATCAACCCCCCTTTATTATAAAAGTCATTCTGAAATGTTTAAGAAAATTTTAAAAAAGGTAAGAAAGTCAAATAAAAAATATATCTATGCTTACTCTCCATACCCCGATAAATTTCTTCATGGTCATGGAGAAGGAGAAAAAGTTTTAGATGAAATGAAAAAGATAGAAAAAGCATTTTCAAAATTTTTAAAGAAAATAAAAAATACAGATACAACAATCATCGTAACTGCAGACCACGGACTTAAGAGAGTTAAAAAGAGATTAATTAAAGAAGAACACCCTGAATTAGACGATTGTTTAACAATGCCCATCTGTGGAGAAAGTGGATTAGGATATTGTTATGTTAAATCGGGAAAAGAAAAAAAATTTGAGAAAATAATTAAAACAAAATTTAAGAATTATTGTGATATTTTTAAATCAGAAGACTTTGTAAAAAAAGGATATTTTGGAAAAGCAAAAGAGCATGGAGAATTTAGGAACCGAATTGGAGATTATGTACTAGTGTTTAAAGAAAATCATGGAAATGGAAGTAAATTAATTAATTCTTCAACTACTAAAAATATATTTAGCCATGGGGGAATGACTAAAGAAGAAATGCTTGTTCCACTCATTGTAATAAAACCAGGAGATTTAAAATGACTCCCAAAAACTTAAACACAACAACAACCCCAACGTGGTGTCCAGGATGTTTTAATTTTCAGATACTTGCAGGTATGAAAAATGTTTTAAAGGATTTGAAAGGTGAGACTGCAATTGTAACTGGAATTGGCTGTCATGCTAAAATGTTTGATTATATTAATTTGCCGGGAATTAATTCACTTCATGGAAGAGTTCCGCCTACTTGCTTAGGTTTGAAGATTGCAAATCCTAAATTAAATGTGTTTGGTTTTTCAGGAGACGGAGATGCTTATGCAGAGGGTTTTGCACACACGCTTCACGCAGCACGTTATAATTCTAATTTTAAATATTTTGTTCAGAATAATCAAGTTTTTGCGTTAACTGTTGGACAACCGACGCCAGTTTCAGAAAAGGGATATTCAGATAAAACAATGCCGTTGGGGGTGAAGACTCTTCCGATGAATCCGATTAAACTTATGTTGGCGGCGGGGGCGAGTTTTGTTGCGCGTGTTTTTGCTGATGTAAAACAAATTGAAGAGATAACTAAAGAAGCGATGAAGCATAAGGGGTTTGCGTTTATAGAAATTTTACAACCGTGTATAATCTTTCATGCAGACAAGGGTTACAAAGAAAAAACTTATAACTTACAAAACGCAGGACATGACAAAACAAATTTAAGAGGGGCAATGGAACGAGCAGAGGAGTTTGATTATAATTTGATTAATGAAAAAACAAAGATTCCTCTTGGAATATTTTATCAAAAAGAGCGCGAGATTTTTGAGGATGAGATTCGGAAATAGTTTAATATCCCAATACTAACTTTCTGGCGTTTCTTGATGCATAAGTCATGCTTTCATAAATTCTTGCTTTATAATTTATTCCTTCTCCGCTCCCAAAAGTAAATTGAAGATGTAGGGGGTTTGTCCCATGAATTGAGGTAAAAATATCTAAGAAAGAATTATCGCAATGAGTGAATGCACTTCTTCCTAAATCATTAAAATTTATTTTAACTATGCTTTTTCTATCTTTCTTCTGATCAATCTCTTCCCATCCATAAGAATGTACCATTAAACTATATCTTCTAACATTTAACTCTGACTCTTCATCTTCCGGATGCACCGCTTGAACAAATTGAGGAGATCCTTCTTTAAAATCTGCTAAATATGGAATAGCTAAAGGATTTTTTAATGCATGTTCTACAACCCCAAAAACATCATGGGGGGTTCCTTCATTGAGAATAACTCTTAAGTTATCCAGTTGAGTTCGAGTTAACATAATAAAAAAATTATTCCTTTCTTAATAAAGATTATTGTTCCAGAAGGGTTATTTCCCAAATACACAATCGCTCAAAGAAAATGTTTAAATAGGTTTTTACTCTCTTTTAATATTAAATGGCAGGCAACCAAATAGATCCCAATAAAAGAATAATGGTGGTTGATGATTTTGAAAGATGGAGGTCTGTGGCAGGGGATAGTTTAGCAAGTTGGGGTTTTAGGGAGGTGAGATATTTTTATGATGTGTCCTCTGCCCTAGGGGATTATTCCAGATATCTTCCGCATTTAGCATTTTTAGATGTAAACTTCGATCCTTCAAATCCCGGACTTTCTGGAAATATGGATGGATTATATTTATGCGAAAGGTTGAGAGAATTAGACAATCAATTAGTTATTGCTGTTATGAGCAGCATGTCCGAAGCTCAAGATTTAGCAATGCAAAAAGGCGCTAATGGATTCATATTGAAAAGGAATTTTGTTTCAGATTTTGATAAATTTATGGAAGAGTGCTCTAAAAGATGATTGAATTAATGAAATATACTTATTTGATGGAACCTGAAAAAATCAAAGAAGAATTGAATAGTCTATGGACTAAGTACAAAAAAATATTGTTGGATAAAGATTCAATCTGGGAAGAATTAAACAAAGCGAGAGCAATCTTGTTCTTAACTGGACAAGTGTACTGTGAGCAAATCGCGGTTGATGCGATTGAAAGAAGGTTGCATTTATTAAAACAAAAATTAACTCTCTTAGGGTTTTTAGATCTAATAGATAAAGAATCTAAGGACTTGCCTGAACTAAGAAAAGACGATTTATTTTCCAAATTAGAAAAATTTTATCGAGTTATAAAAAGCTATAAAAATAAATATGAAAAAGGCAAATACTATCTTGAAGAAGAAAAATTTATTGAAGAATATAATAAAAAGAATCCAAACAAAAGCTTGAAAATGGGCTACAGGGGGAAATTTAAGAAGTAAGTTCATACACTTTGAGTAATTCCATAAAGACTTTCTTTTCCCCAACTTTCTTCTTTTTCCAAGTTCCCCATTTTATTCCTTTAGTTAAATTAGAAACTAGAAGAAAAATTTTGCCGTCTTTTGATAAATTTTTTTTGGCTTGTTTCAAGAATCGATTAATTACTTCTGAACCTTGTTTTCCCCCGGTTGTTGCTAGTTGTGATTCTTCTGGTTCTTGTAAATCTTCTGGAAGATACGGAGGATTAAATATGATTAAATCAAATCTTTCTTTTATTTTTTTAAATAAGTTTGACTTAATGCACGAAAATCCTAAAGATTTACAATGGCAAACTGCTTCATTATCAATGTCTGAGGAAGAAATATTTTTCACTCCAAAGGTTTTTGCTGTTTGAAGGTGGATTCCTGAACCTGCTCCGATCTCAAGAAATTTTAAATTGGGATTTTTCTGCAAAAGTCCGGGGAGTTTTTGTTTTAAAATTTCAAACATTAAAAAAGAATCTTCTGCTGGGGGATATATCATTTAAACTCCTAAAACTAAATAACCTAAAACTCCAATTAAGCTTGCTAAGATAATAACTAAAATCATCACAAATATCCAACCTTTGAAAAAGCCTTTTGGTTTTAAGTTTTGTTTTGTCCCGTAATCTGAAATTTTTGGAGTTATTTTTTTTAGTTCTTGAGGACGAGAAACAGGGGAGGTATTTTGAATCGGCGTTTCATTGAATGATCTCATTGCAGAATTAACTTCTTGTGCTGAATAGCCAGCGTTGATAAATGATTGTGCAGCTTGTTCTTTTGACTGGCCCTTTACAAGAGCGTATTTTATTCCTTGGATAATAAATTCTTCTGACATTTTAATTTAAGTAAATTCAAATTTATTAATGTTTAGTTTAGAATTATACTTTCAGTTTTCCTAAATCCTGCATTAAGTGGCATTCTTTTCCAGCCCGATAACCCATTTCTCTACAAAGTTCAATCATAGGAGTTAGTTGAGCTGTTGAGCCGTGAGCAGGAATAATATTTTGAGGATTTAAAATTGAAATCAAATCTCTCAAATCTTCTCTTCCGCCGTGACCTGAAACATGAACATTATCAAATATTCTCACTCCTGATTTTTTTAATCTCTTATCCATGTTTTCTTTATTTGCAATATTAATTGGAACAGGGATAGTCTTTGAAGAGAATACTAAATTATCATTTTGTTTAAATTCAAATGGAAGTTCTCTTCGAGAAATTCTATCTAAAACACTTCCCGGTTCTCCTTGATGACCCGTACAAACAACCAAATATTTACTTGGGTTAGTTGAGACTCTCTTTAAAATCGACTCTACTTGTCTTTTGTAACTTCCCATTTTAACATCTCTTGCAAAATTTGCCATTCCAACTTGAGATGCTGCTGAGACATATTTTTTTAAACTTCTTCCGATGAAAAAAACTTCTCTATTTAATTTATAGGCAAAGTCAACAATACTCTTTAATCTTGCAATGTGGGAAGAGAAAGTTGAAACAAAAATGCAGGATTTTCTATTTTGAACAGTTAGAAGAACTTCTTCAAGCATTGCTCGTGCAATTTTCTCGCTTGGTGTTTTTGTGTCTGAACCAGAATAAAGAGAATCAACAATTAGTGCTTTTACTCCTTCTTTTGCAATTTTTCTAAGTGCATGGTAATTTGGAGGCAATCCGACAATGGGATTATCATCGAGTTTGAAATCATTTGCATAGAGAACAACCCCTTCGGGCGTGTGAAGTGCAATCATAGAAGTTTGAATTGTTGAATGAGTGATGTTAATGAATTCTGCTTCATAATTTCGTTTTTTACCTTTAACAATAAATGAACTATTTGGTTTAAGAGAAACAATTTTATTTGGGATTGAGATCTTTTCGTCAACTAAAATCTGTTTTAAAACTGCATTAGTAAATGGCGTTCCTACAATTGGAGCATTATAACGATAAGACATGTAAGGTAATGCGCCTATATGGTCAAGGTGAGCGTGTCCTAAAAGAATTGAACGGATATTTTTTCTAATTCCTAACTTATCTAAAACCAAGTCATCTGCAATCGCTCCCATTCCTCTTAACTTTTTTTCAGAAATTTGTTTTTGAATCTCTTGTTCTTGAAGCTCTACAATTGCAGGCATATAAAATCCAGAATCAAACATAACTGCATCGTCGCCAAGATTAACTACAGTCATATTTTTTCCCACTTCATTAAATCCCCCTAAAGTATGTATTTCCATTCTCTTTTATTCCAACTAAAAGAAATAAGGGTTTAATAATCTTTCAGTAGTTGAAAGTTTCCCAGAACACCAATCTGTTTTTGTTGTCTCTAAGAAAGAAAGTGTCACCTGTTTCAGTCCAAACCACCCCTTCGTCCCAAAAAATAGTTGTAGAAGAATTTTTTCCTTTACCCGCAATAATCGATACTTGAGAACTTGGGAACAGAACAAAACTCGGAAAGTAAAATTCCTTTCTTCCTTCTTCTTTAATCTTCCACAAAGTTAAATCACAAGAAAAAGAACAGATATTTTCTAAAACTACTTTTTGAGTTTTGAAGTTTAATTCTTTTAGGGAGATACAATTTGAGCATTTATTAGTTGAAGGTTCGCAAAGATTTTTTTGGTTTAGAATGCACTCTTCCCAAGCATTAAAGAATTGCTCTGTAAATTTGTCTTTTCCTGAAGGGAAGTAGGGGTTTGCAAACCCTTGTCTTATGATCTCAGAGTTGAGGTTTTCATTTTCAAAGAAAATATATGCAAGAGTTCGATTGTATTTGTCTTTCTTGTCTTTTCCAAATTCTAATAAAACTGTTTTGTTGAATATTTTTTGAATTAGATAGTTCTTTGCTTCACTTGAAAATTCTTCGCCTGTTTCTGGACAGTTGATTCCTAAAAGTCTTATTGAATTTTTTTGGAATTTTACAGTGTCTCCATCTACAACAGAAGTTACAAAAATAGAGTTCCCTGTTGGAAAAAAACCCTTAAGTTTTGAATCTAAAAAATTATAATTTATTAAGAAAAACGCAAGAATTAGAAAAAGGAGTAATATTAAATTTTTCAATTTTAAATTCATAATTAATTTAAAATTAAAGATTATAAATATTTTTTGAAAAGGCGTAGGAGAAAGATGCCGAAACATCATAACCGAAGTTATTTTTCTCCCACGTAAAATAGTAGTTTTTTAGGTATATAATTTTGAGCGACCCTCATTAAATTACAACAGATTTAGAAAATGCGGGAGATAGGGTTCGAACCTACGCAAGCACAAGGCTACAGGATCTTAAGTCCTGCCTGTTTGACCACTCCAGCACTCCCGCTTATAAAATAGATTTTTTAGAAACTTATAAACTTAACTATGGAATTACTTACTCTTCTGGATTTTAACTCCAAGCTCCTCGAGTCGCTTTAAGTGACTTTGCATAATTGACTCTACAATTTGGAGCATTTTAATTAATTCGTTTCTTTCATTTACAAGTGTTGTTAAAGCTCCTTTATGATAACCCACTTCTTCAGCTTTAGAAATCTTTGGAGCCTCATTATTTGATTCGAGTGCCTTTTCAAGATCTGTTTTTTTGTTCATCTTAATTTACTTACATAATCGTAAGCGTTTTTTGCAGCAATGGCTCCTTGTGACGAAGCAACTACAACTTGTTTTAGTTTTTGATTAGTGATATCTCCACAAGCCCAAACTCCTTCTAAAGAGGTCTCCATGTTTTCATTAACTCGAATATAATTTTCTTCTAATTCTAAATTTAAATTTTTAGTAAATTCAACTAACGGTGTGCTTCCTATTTCTACGAAAATTCCTTCGATAGCTATTTCTTTTTTGTTTCCTTTTTCATCGAGGACAAGTTTTTCAACTTTTTCTTTTCCTAAAATTTCTTTTGGAACCACATTATAATGGATTTCTACATTTTCCTTATTTTCAAGTCTTTTTGTGGTTATGTCTTCGCAACGAAGTTTTTCTCCTCGATAAAATATGTAAACTTTTTTTGCAATGTCTGAAAGAGCAAGAGCAGATGTTGCTGCACAGTCGCTTCCTCCAATAACTCCTGCTATTTTATCCTTGAAAAAAAACGCATCACAAGTAACACAATATGAAACCCCTTTTCCAGTAAATTCTTTCTCTCCTTTGATTCCTAATTTTTTTCTTTCTGTTCCTGTTGCAATGATTAATGCTTTTGAAGAAATTTCGTCTTTGTTGGTTTTGACAATGAATTCATTTTTAATCTTTGAAACTGACTCTGCGTCCTTCATTAAAAACATTATATCTTTGTATTCTTTTAATTGATTGTAGAATTGCATCATTAGTTGTGTTCCTTTTCCAGAAAATCCTGGCCAGTTTTCTAACGATAGAATAGAATTTGCAGTTCCCCCGATGTCTTTGGATAGTATTGCTGTTTTCAAACCTGAACGCGCTGCGTAAAGTCCAGCTGTCAAACCAGCGGGCCCTGCTCCAATAATAATTAAATCATATGAATTTGAGTTCATAAAGTTTATAACCTATGTTCCTTTTTATATTTTATGAAAACAGAAATTGCAAAACTTTTGTTTAAAGCAATAAAAGAAGAGGCAAAAAATCAAGAGGTTGGCGTTGATTTAACAGAGGAAAAAATTATAAATTTAATTGAGATCCCTCCTTCTGTGGAAATGGGAGATTATGCTTTTCCGTGTTTTATTCTTTCAAAATATTTTAAAATTGCCCCCCAAGAGGTTTCGATTCTAATCAGAAAAAATCTTCCAACAAAAAACTTTTCAGACATTCAAACTGCTGGGCCTTATATTAATTTTTTTGTAGATCGAAATAAATCAACATTAAATTTGATTAAATCAATTTTAAAACAAAAAGAGAAATTTGGGGGTTCGGATGTAGGGGGAGGGGATAAAGTTTTAATAGAGTTTTCTCAACCAAACACCCACAAGGCGTTTCATGTTGGGCATATAAGAGGGACTTCAATTGGAGAGAGTTTATCAAGGATTAGTGAATTCTCTAAAAATAAAGTTATAAGGGCAAATTATAGTGGAGATACGGGAATGCATATTGCAAAGTGGATTTGGTGTTATGGAAAGTACCACTCTCGAGAAAAATTAAAAAACGACGAGTCGTGGATTGCTTCAGTTTATGTTGATGCAGTGAAGCGATTAGCAAGAAATAAAAAATCGCAAGATGAGGTCAATGTAATCAATCAAAAGATAGAAAATAAGAGCGATAAAACAATTAATCGTATATGGGCGAAAACCCGTAAGCTTTCAATTGAATCTTGGAAAAAGATTTACCAGGAATTAAATACTAAATTTGACGTGCATTTTTTTGAAAGTGAAGTAGAAATCCCCGGAAGAGAGATTGCTTTAGATTTATTAAAAAAAGGCATTGCAAAAAAAAGTGAGGGTGCGGTGATAATGGATTTAAGAGAATATGACCGGGGTGTATGGGTTTTGTTAAGAAAAGACGGAACGGTTTTATATTCTGCAAAAGATATTGCATTAGCTGAAAAAAAGTATAAAAAATTTCTATCAGATAGATACCTCGTAGTTGTTGGAGACGAACAGAAATTTCATTTTCAGCAATTGGTGAAAACATTAGAGATGATGGATGTTCCATTTAAGGACAATTATGGATTTTTACCATTTGGGATGATTAGATTTCCTACTGGAAAAATGTCTTCTCGGACTGGAGAAAATGTTCTTTACTCCACATTTATTGAAGAAGTAAAAAAACTAGCAAGCAAGGAAGTTAAAAAAAGAGAACCTAAGATAAGAAGGGGTGAATTAGAAAAAAGATCTTTAGGGATATCTATTGCTGCGATAAAATACTCTATGTTAAAACAAGATCCAAAAAAAATAATTATTTTTAATCCAAAAGAATCAATTTCATTTGAAGGAAACACTGGCCCGTATCTTCTTTATAGTTATGCACGTGCCTCGAGTATTTTAAGGAAAGTTAAAACAAAACAAATGTTAAGATTAGGAAACTTGGATGAAAAAGAATTAGAACTGATTAAGTCCCTTTCTAAATTTCCAGAAGTTGTTTCGAATGCTTATAAAAATTTGAATCCTTCTTTAATTGCAAATTATGCGTATGAGATTTCTCACTTGTTTAATGAGTTTTACCATGCCTGTCCTGTTGCAAATTCTAAAAAAGAAAAATTTAGAATAATGTTAGTTGAAAGTTTTAGAATTGTTTTAAAAAATTCTTTGAATTTATTAGGGATTGATACACTAGAAAAAATGTAATTTACCGAAGAGTTTTTAAACACCTCTTACTTTAATTTTTTAATAATAAAAAAGGAGGTTAAAATGGCAAAACAAAACGGTGGAAGCGTATTGCATTTACTTGCATGGTTTACTGGTGTAGTTGTTTCTCTTGCTGTAGGTAACGGACTTATCGATGGGTTATTAGGTCTTCCAACTTGGCTTGGCGGTGCAACAACCACAGGAATGTGGATTTCAGTAGCTATTGGTTGGATTGTGGTTATCACAACAATTGTAAGCGCAGTAATGGCTCTTCTTAAAAAGTAAATTCATTAATTTATTTTTTATTTTTTTACTTTAAATTTTTAAACTAGTTCTTTTTATTTTTTATATGTTAGAAATATACTTTGAAACCTATGGATGTACTGCAAATCAAAATTCCTCGGAGATTATGAAGGGGATTGTAAGACAGGCAGGTTTGAATTTAACTTCAAATTTAGATATTGCAGATTTAGTTGTGATTAATTCGTGTATTGTAAAAGAACCAACTCAGGAAAAAATTAGGGCAAGAGTTTTTGAGTTGTTAAAAAAACATAAAAAAATAATTTTAGCAGGTTGTATGCCTAGGTTAAATCAAGAATTTTTGCAATATGAAAATTTGTATTTATTAGATTCAAGTAAGATAAAAAAGATTACGGATTTAATCCAAGCAATCCAAAATAAAGAGTATGATGAAGGGGATTATTTGAATAAATCAAATGAAGTTAAGTTAAATCTACCTAAGATAAATAATGAAAAGTTTGTGGGAATTACACAAATTTCAGAGGGTTGTTTAGGAAATTGTGCATACTGTATTGTAAAGGCAGCTAAGGGGAAATTATTTTCTTATCCTCAAAAAAAGATTATAGAATCAATTAAAAAAGATATTGAAAATAATTGTAGAGAAATTTGGATAACTTCTCAGGATAATGCAGCTTATGGAAATGAATATGGAGAGCATAGCTTAATTGAATTGTTAAAAGAGATTTTGAAGATTAAAGGAAATTTTAAAGTTCGTCTTGGGATGATGAATCCGAATAATGTTTTGGAGATTCTTCCGGAATTGGTTGAGATTTTTAAAAATAAAAAAATGTTTCGGTTCTTGCATATTCCAATTCAGTCGGGTTCAGATAAGATTTTAAAATTGATGAAACGGAAATATTCTTCAAAAGATGTTTTGAAGATTGTAAAAAAATTTAGAGAGAATATTCCAGACATTACTATTGCAACAGACATAATTGGGGGTTTTCCTGGAGAAGGGGACTTAGATTGGGTGCAGACAATAGACTTAGTAAAAAAAATAAAACCAGAAATATTAAATCGGAGCAATTTCGGAGTTCGTCCAGGAACATATGCAGAAGAATTAGCAAAGAAAAACCCGGTTAGTCCTGAGAAGATCAAAGAGAGAGCAAAAGAGATTATGGGAATTCATTTAGGAATTTGTAAAGAGATTCAAGAAGAGTATTTCGGAAAAGAAGTGAAAGTTTTTATTGATAAGAAAGGTTTTCAGAATACATGGTTGGGAAGAACAGACAATTACAAGTTAGTGGCTGTTTATTCTACAAAAAATTTGTTAGGTAAAACTTTAGAAGTTAAAATAAAAAAACTCTTGCCTCATTATTTGATGGGGGAATTATTTGACTAAGCTTCGTGAAGTGACTATTGCAATAAAAAAAAGAGGAAACATTAAAGAATCTATCTCAAGGATTAAAGAGATAAACCCAAATATTAAGCTTGAAAAGATTATAACTTTAAACCAAAGTTGCCCTGACTTTAATTCCTCTTTTGTTATTTTTGCTAAAAAGTTTCCAATAGGAATTCCTAAGAATAAGATAATAATTCCGAAGATGAAACTAAATGTAGTTTGCATAGGATAATTAAGAATTCTTAATTTATAAGTTTATTCAACGGGGTTTTCTATTCTTAATAATTGAAGGTTTCCGAAATCTCTCAAGCCGGGCATTTTCTGAAGTATTTCCTCTAGTTTTGATTGCTTTATTTTTTCTAATAATGTTTCTGCTTCGGAGGGGCTTGTATCTTGTCTTACTAAAGAAGTACTTCCTCCAAGAAGTTTTATTTCCTGTTTTGCTATGTTTAATCGAGTTACTCTTTTCTGTTCTTCTACTTCTTGTAATGTTTTTTCTAATAAATCGAATACAAATTCTTCTTTCTGGTCTTCATCTAGGGGGGTGGTTCCTCTTTTCCACAAACCGAATCTCCGCAAAATTTCTAATGCTACATTAGAATGCATTATTTGTCTTCCATAACTTTCAATTACATAATCTAAAACAGACTGTTGATTCACCTCTTGATAAACTTCTGCAACAACTATTCTCCTTCCTTGAGTTCCGAATCTTTGCTTAACATTTGTTTTTAGGGGAAATTTCCCAACAAGAATTGATAGGTGATCTGCAAGATTTCCTCTTTCTTCATCACTTAAATTTATCCAACTATTTTTATAGATAATTTTTCTATATCTTAATTTTTCAAGTGCTTTGAGATATTCTCCATCGGTAACTAACTCATCTATTTCTTGAAGTGCTTCTTGAAGTGAGTTTAGTTTTAGTTGGGATCTTCTTTCTGCAGATTCTTCAGTGTCTCCGGTTATCTCAAACCATTGAGAAATAGTTCCGTTTTTTAATCTTGTTTCATAATCAATTTTTCTTCTCTGCTCCTCTGTTGCTCTATAAACAAGGTCCATCTCTTCTTCACTGGCAGCACCTATCCAAAGGAAGGGTTCAGTATCAAAAAGATAGTCTCCATCTGGACCTGGTTCTCTCCATGTTAAAAAAGGTAGATATCCGAGAACTTCTCCTTCTACTACTTTTTTTCCGTCTGTCACGCACCTTAAATAATGTTGTCTTGTTGCTTCCCATTCTTCAGGAGTTTGAGTTCTATTCTCAATTGCACCTGTTGTAGATTTCCAAAATTTAATTTTTGAAGTTTTATCGGTGTATTTATTTAAAACTTTGACTTCAAAACCATCTTGTCTTAATTTAGCTATTGTTTTGAGTTCTTCTTCATTAGAAACAATCAAATATTTGAAATCTTCCATAAAATTTAATCTTAGCTACATTTATAGGAATTATGGTTCTAAAAAATAGATTAAAATCCACTTACATTCGATTTTCTTTCGAGGACTTCTATTCTTTGTTGGAGGTGGTAGATTTGGTTTGAGATGTCTTCTAATTTCGCAGTCATGTCCATGAGTCGCTTTGCGAGTTTTTTTCGTTTTTCGTCAGAAGATTCAGAAACTTGATTCATATTAGAAAAATCAGCATAACCTTCAGAAGACCCTGATGAACTTTCAGAGGACTCCATTGAATTAAAAAAACTTCCAAACCCGGAAGGAGGAACTGAATTTGACGAACTTGTATTTGAAAACGGGGGTGAACTTGGGGGGGATATGTTTCTTTTATAATTTGTAGTTAAATCTAAAATTTTATTTTTCTTCCAAAATACCATAGCTTCATAAGAAAAAGATTGTTTATAAATTTTCTTAACTAAAAAAAATATTCGCGCCTGTTGAACTTAAAAAAGAAAGAATCATCAAGGCAAAAGAATGTTTGACTCCTGCTTTTAATGTTCCTTCTGCGAGTTTTCCTACGGCTAATCCACTAAAAAATCCCTGAACTAATAGTAAGTACAAAAACGACGTGGATAGAGTGTCTGGACTTAAATCACTCGAAGAAGTTGCTCCAGAACCAATTCCAATTGCTCCAACTGAAGAAATATTTGAAATTATCGGCACAATTCTAAACTGCATTATTAAAACAATTATTATAAAAACAAAAAATATGATATAACCTTGAACAACTAAAGTTTGGATTACTGCTCTTCGTTCTTTTTTCAGTTTATCAGACATACTTACTGCTCCTGCAACAGATTCTAAAATTTCTCCAATATCCCCCCCTGCTTTTTCAGCTTGCCCAATTAAAGTTATTGCTCGAGAGATGTTTTTGTTTTGGATATCACTTGAAAAAACTTGAAGTGCTTTTCCTAAGGGTATTCCCATTGCAATTTGATTTGCAAGCTTTTTAACATGTTTACTTAAAACTCCATAAGGTTTGTCTCTTACGTTGATTATACTTTTACTAATCGGAGTTCCAACTTTCACACTCTCAACAAGATTTCTTGCGAATTCTAAAAACATCTCTTCTTTTTCAGTAGATTCAATATTTGAATTAACCACCGAAAGAACAAATGGGGATATTGAGATGATTATTCCAAGTCCGATTAAGAAAAAGAAAAATTCAGTGTTTCTTAAAACAATGGCTCCAGCTATTAAAAGAACACCGAGGCTGATTCCAATTAAGTCTATTTTGTTTAGTTTCATTATGATTGAGGTTGTTTTAAATGTAAGAAAGTCAAGAATAAAATATTTATTCCGACTACTCCGAGAATCATTACAAGAGTTAACATTGTTGGACCTAAAGAGATTCCTAGTCCACTAATTTGAATTGTCATAAGTAAAAGCATAAGCATCATTGGGGCGGCAATTACTACGCTGATATAAATGTCCATAAATGTTTCAGCGGATTTTGTTTGTTTTTCTCGTTCAAGCCTGTAATCGAATAAAAGTGTTTGAGAACGTTTTTCAAAAAAGCCCTGCAAATCTCCTCCCGAGCTAATTGTTGTTGCTAGACCATTAAAAAGTTCGTTGAGTTTTGGACTTGCAGTATTTGAAGCGGAAATTTTTAGAGCAGTTACTAAATCATATCCATAAACATTAATTTGGTTAATTAATTTTTTAAACTCTTTTTCAAGAAATTTGTATTCTCCAGTTGAAATTAAAATCTCGAATATCCTACTTGGTTCTACCATTGCTCCTGAAATCGCAGACATGTGAATTACTGCGAAAGGAAGTTCTCTCTCGATTCTATTTGCAACAGATTTTTTTTCAAGAGAAGGATAAAAGTATAATGAAAAAAAGGTGATTAGGGGAATTAAGGGAACAATCCAAAAAAGAGTGAGGAGGCGGGTTAAAAATTCTCCAGAATAAACACTTAAAAAAGGTAATGAAAGACTAACTTGAAAAATCATTAAAAAAGTGAATAAAATAATTCCAGAAAGAAAAGAAACAAGGGTGGTAAAGAAAATTACAGAGATATAACTTACAGGAAGCATCATTAAATTAGATTTTATTAAGTCTCTTTTTAAAGATTGAAAGAATAATTCATGTAAAACTTTCTGAGAAGTTGGAGAAAAAAACCGATTTGAAAGTTTGACAAAAGAATTAGGGGATTTTTCCTTTTGAGATGGGCGGGTTTTTTCTTTTTGTTTTATTCTTCGAAGAATATCTGGATCGATCTCAAGTTTTTCTTTTTCTTTTTGAAGTATTGTTGGAGAAGAGATACTTGGGAGAATCCTCCTCAATGGTTTTTTAGGAGTAGGAATTTTTTCATAGTGGACAACTTTTGGAAGGGAGATAGAGTCAACTATTTCAGGAATATCTTTATTTATTTGATTTAGAAGTTTTGAAAGGGAGTTTATTTGAGCGGAAATTTGGGATTTGTCTTGATCAGAAACAGCTCTTGATTTTCTCTCGAAGAGAAACTGGATTTTTTTTGCAATTTCTTTTTCCTTCTTAATGTATTCACTTAAATTAGAAAAACTATTTGAAATCATCTTGTTATTTTGTCCACTGCTCGCTGAACTTGGATAATAAAGCTTTTGGATAAATTAAATCTCTCCCTGTCTTTTGTCTTAAAAGAAAAGTTTAACACTTCTTCTGCTTCTTCGAGAGAGTCTAAAAGTTTAATTAAAAATTGTATGTCCTCTTTTTTCATGATTTTAAGAAGATATTTGTATTATTAAAGTTTTTTAACTTCCAATTCCCAACTTATTTAAAACAGCTTTTGGGTTTTTGTAATACTCGTCGATAATCTCTTGAACTTCCTTGAAGCCACTTATCTTTTTTTTGTAGAGTTCGAAAATTATTTTAACTCTCCTTTGGAATTCTAAGTTCAATTCCTGAATACTTAAACCGTATCTTTGGGAAATTTTTTCAAGTATTCTGCTACTTTTTTTAAAGTAAAATTGGTTGTCTGCAGGGTTCCATACAAAGGGGGTGTTTGTTTTTGCGATTCCTTGTGAACTTACGTCTATTATTTCAACTATCTCTTTTAATTTTCTTGTTTCTTCGTTATTCACAACTGCGTGAGTCATGACGCAAACGCAATCTAAAACATTCAGAAGAGTGGGAGAAAGTTCAATGGGGGGAGTTTCAAGTCTTTTAATAACTGTGTCCACAGAATCTCCATGAATCGTACTTAAAGAAGAATGTCCTGAAGCCATACCTTGAAATAGAACATAAGCTTCTTTTCCTCTTACTTCACCTACAATTACATAATTGGGATTTTGTCTAAATGAACTTTTTAATAATGCGAATAAGTCAACTTCTCCTAAATTTCCTACTCCTGTTGAACTTCGAACTACACTTGGAAGCCAATTTTCTCGAGGGAGATTTAGTTCTCGAGTATCTTCAATTGAAACTACCCTTGCTTCAGGAGGGATAAAAAAGGCAATTGCATTTAGTAAAGTTGTTTTACCTGAAGAAGTTCCACCGGCAATTAAGATATTCATCTTGTGTTCAATCAACAACCATAGATAAGCTAACATCTCAGGACTTAGAGTTTGGAAAGAGATTAATTGGGGAGGAGTCCAGGGTTTTGTTGTAAATTTTCTTATTGTAAATGTAGGTCCTCTACTTGAAATATCTTTAGTGTAGGTAGCATTAACCCTGCTTCCATCTGGAAGGTTCCCATCTAAAATTGGATTTGCATAAGAGATATATTTTCCGCATCGCTGTGCAAGCTTTTCAACAAATCCCCCTAAATCATCTAATTCATCAAAGATAATATTTGTTTTTAGATTTCTGAATATCCGGTGAACAATATAAATTGGAGTTTTGGCTCCGTTACATTCAATATCTTCTACAAAAAAGTCGTTTAAGAGGGGGTCTATTTCATTAAATCCCACAAACTCCCTATAAAGATAATAGTAAATTTTTTTGTAACTTTCGTAAGTCATATCAAATCCAAGCTCAATTGCAAGGAGCTTTAACATTTTATCGATGTATTTCAGAAGCTCGTCTTTGTTTTTTTGGACAACACTATCAAAATCAATTATCTCTCTCATTGCCTCAATAATTTGGTCTTTGTAGGTTGTTTCTTTTTCATCTAAATCTGGTTCTTCAATTTCATAAAAAAGTTCAGAATGTTTTTTATGCCAGTAGATATGAGCAAATGCAAACGGCGCAATAAGAGGGTACCTCACGTCAATTTGTGATTTATCTTTTGGTCTTTTTATTGGAGGGGGTCTTGGAAATTTTATTTCAACTTGGGGATATTGTTCAACATTTTTAGATTTTGTTTTTGTAAACATTTTAATTAATCAGTTCTAAGTTTATTTTAATCCTCCCAAACTCGTCATTTCCAAGATTGGAAATTGCTAATTTGTAGGGAGTTGAAGATTTTGAAAAGGTTTTTATTTGATTGTTTTCGTTGTAAGTTAAATCATAGATTTTTGAATAATTTGAAGTTAGAGTAATGTAGGCAAGGTTGGACTTTTTTTCAGTTAGTAAAATTAAGTCTCCGTATTCTACATTTATTCCTGGGTCGCTGGCAAAATAGTTGCTTTCGTCGAGTTTAAACTGAATTAAATTTTCTTCAGAATTAAATTCTAATATCCCCTTTGAAATATAAACTTTTACAACTCGTTTGTCTCCAGAAATTCCTGCTCCTGCAGATTGTATTTTTAAGTCTAGTTCTTGAAGAAGCTCAATTGATTTTTCAATAACTGCTTTGTCTTGAATTTCCCGAATTTTTGGTCGAATAAATGTTAAAGCTGCACCGATAATCGCAAGCACAATCAATGTATAAATTACTGTCTCTACCCAAACTTGAGCTTTTTTAGATTTAACAATATTTGAAATCAAATTATTCTCCCTCTTTTTCATAAAATATTTAGTTTAAATTAATTTAAATAGTTATTCCTAACAACTTTCAATTCCTTGAAGTGTGTCGGAGATTCCGCATGAGTTTCCGGAGATTTTTGGAGATATACTTATAGAAAGGGGATTGTTAATTCCCGCGGAAGTTAAATCAACAAGATAAGCAATTCCTGAATTTTCTTCGGGAATTAAAATTATTGTTGAACTGTCAAACATTTGAACATTTGCAACTTCTGTGTTGTTTTTTATTTTGAATGATTTGGATTCTTCAGAGTTTTTTACTGAGATTAGAATTTCGTCAACACTAATTTCCCCAACTTCAATTAGAATTTTCAATTTTCCTGAAGAAGTATTATAACAACTTAGAGTTTTATCTATTGTTATTTTATCGTAAATATCAAAACAAGACTGGGCTTGATCGAGGTTTTTTTGAACAAGATTCTGAACAACAACCCAAACAATTGAAATTGATGCCATAACTAAGGCGATTAGAATAACTGTAGTTACAACAGCTGAAAGCCCTTTAGAATTCAATTTCATAACCGTTTCCTTCGTCGCATACAAAATTTACTTGACCTGAGTTTGAGTTTCCTTTTAATACGGGAATTAAAATTATTTTAGTTAAGCCATCGCTGTCAAAAGAATATGAACCACTTTGTCCAGAGTTTAGGGGATTGATTGCAAAATCTTCTAAGTCTAAAGTTGAATAACCTGAGTCAGCGTATTCTTTGACTTTCATGTCTGCGATTGGAACATTTCCTACATTTGAAATCAAAATTTCTCCTCCCACATATTCTGCTCTGAATACAACGTCGTTGCAAACAAGTTCAACATTTTGTCCTCCAAATTTGGTTATTGCTTCTTGAGTTAGACTCCTAAAAAACACCCAGATAATTGCAATTGAGACTACGACAATTCCGATTAATAATACTGTAGCAATCACCGGAGATAGAGCTCTTTTTTTCATAGTTATCTAAGTTTGAAGATGTTTATAAATTTTTAGAATTAAGTTTAACAACTCTTTGGAAGAGTTTCAATAATCTTTGCATTTGAGCAAGACAGAACTTGTTGTTTAGAATTAACTTCTTGGAATCTAACTGGAGTTACTTCTAATTTAAAAATCGGTTGGGAATATTCAAATAAATAAGTTAAGGTTTCTTCTCCGGGATTTAAGGGAGGGTCTAATTTAAAAAATCCTGCTCCTAAATTTCCGACTAAATCAAGAGTTGCAATTTCTTGTTCTGTGGATGTCGTGGCTTTAAGATAAACCCCGTTTATTTGAAATCTTCCTGAATTTTTTAATCTGAGATTCAAGACTCCTGAATCACAAAAAACATCTTGAACAAATATAGAAGTTTCGTCGGGGCAAGATGGAATTTCAGTGGGAATATAACTTTTCATCCAGAGATAAACAATTCCACTTATTGCAATCATTGTCGCTATTAATAAAACATAACCTACAACAACACTCACGGCTTTTTTATTTTTTAACATTTTATCTTTGAGTTGTATATACCTCTTCTCCAATCTTTCTTGAGAGAATAAAGTAAAAGTTCTCTCCAGGTTTAAGGTCGAATTTGTATTTAATATTTTCTATTTCAACAACAACAAGATTATTTTCAGTATCGAGGGTAATGTCTTCGATTTCTTTTTTTTCAAGTCCTTGAATTTGAATAGATGAAGAAGAGTATCCGGGCAAACTTAATTGCACGACTCCTTTTGAAGATTCTTCGTAGGTATATGCAGAAATTCCGTTTTCGTCGCCGAACACAAAATATCCTCGGGTGTCTTCGCCAGCATATTCAGAATAAAGTGCAGTAAAATGTTCTAAAAGAAGGGACATTTGGGGCTTATCATAGAATTGGGTTTCTCCATATTCTAAAACTTTTGAAGATTCAAAACTTAATTCTTCTGTTACATCATAAGGCGAGGGATTTTTTTTAAGAGAATTGCTAATTGAAAAGAATCCAATTAAAATTGCAAGGATGATTATTCCGGCAACTAAATAGAATTGTCCTCTTTTATTTTTCATAAATTAAAAAACACGAAGAAGTTTATAAAAGTGTTGAAATTATCGAAATCTTTCTGAATAATCTACTGGCTCTCTTGTTTCGATTAGTTCTCTATCTGCAGAAGCAACTGCGTTCCGGTGTTTAGAGGCAGGGTCTGCTGGTTGAATTCCTTCTTCTCTTAATTTTCTGTGAAGTTCTTTGAAAAATTCTTTTTTGTCCATTTTATCAATATCTTTTGGGTCTGCCTTTTTTTGACAGACGCACGCCTCCTTCAGAAGAAGAGGTTTCATAGCGAACGCCTCTTGTTTGAACTTGGGAGGGGAGATGGGGAGGAACTCTTACTCCTTCATTTAATGATTCTAAAGCATCCAAAAGATTTTGTGAAAATTCTCTTCGGAGTGATTCTTCATCAGGTTCATTCATGATTAAATAAGGATTAGGGAGTTTATTAATTTTATCTAAAATCAGTGTAGACTCGGAAGTTTGCTCAAAGTTTTCCAGAAAGCAACCTTTATTCTTTCTCAGTCCTGCACTCTGCTAAGCATCTTAACAAATGTTTAGGGCTGCTCCGATCAAGGCCTGACCCATTTCGCAAATGCAAGATCCAAGCAGACAAGACCTCAACGTCCAAATAAAGACTTTTTGAAATACTTATCACGCCCTCCCTCGCAGTCTGCCATAAAGCCCGTTTGCAAATAGCAGGGGGCTAACCTGCTGACCTAGTCTACAGAAAAATCATTCTTAGATAGTTTTTAAGGTTGTTGGTCCTATGTAGAAACTCCAAATTGACCTTGAAAATCTCGGGCTATTCTCCTAAATTCTTCTAATTCTTCAGAACTAAATATTTTACGTATGTCAGCTAAAAAATCAGTTCTTGCCTGGGCACTGAGTTCATTAGGATTAAATGAATTTCCGTAAGAATAAACAATTTCACAGGATTTTAAGTTTGAGTAAGCTTGATCTAATTGGGGGCTTTCGGGAAATAATCCTCTTTGTCTAAATATTATTCTTGCTTTTCTTACAAGAGAGTTTTCTCGATGAGCATAAAAAAACTCATGAAATGCTTTTCTATTGTGTCGGAATAAGACATTAGCTTGAGAAGAATATGCAAGAACTCCTAAAATTAAATCATCTGCAACAAATAATTCTGGTCTTGTTCCTGATTCCATCTTTTAGAAATAATAAAATACTTTTTAAGGATTTATATTTTACAACATAACTTTAATTCTTATTCCTAAAACCCCAAACTTTCTTTCGTCTTCAGGAGAATAAATTTCATAACATTCTTCCACAAATCTGTCCTTCTCATAATTATCTGGATAACCAAAATCTTCCATTGGAATGCTCTCGGCTAAATCTGGGAAAGATTTGTATTTTAAGAGTTCTAAAACCTGCACAGAAATTTGCTCTTCTAAATTTGGAAGTTTTAAAAAAGTAATTAAATCTCCAACAAGAATTCTTTGTCGTTTCTCATCGAATAATCTTACTTCAATGGTTTTTCTACCTGATTTAACCCTTTCAAATTCTTCATTATACAATTTCATTAAATGTTCCATTTTTCAATCACACATCTAAAACAACCTGACAAATCCATTGATAATTTTCTTGTTTAACAAACATCTCGTTGTAAGTTATTGCTTTCACAGAATTAGAAAAGTTATAATCTGAAGCCTTGTCCCCAAGAAAAATGCAGTCTAATTCGAAGGGGTTTGAGTTAATTTTTAAATTTTTAACTTCAGATACTAAAAAATCCTCTGCATCTAAAAGATAAAGAACTTCTTCTAAAAAAGTATAAAATAAACTTTCAAAATCTGAAGCTTTAATTCGGATTATTTTTTCTTTTTTGGAATTTATTTTTGTTTCTGGAGCAATTGTTGAAACCAAGGCTAAGGCAGAGTTTTCAAATGCTTGTTCAGGAGTTTCTCCAAATGACTGAAACTTCACATCTGCAGTGTGTTTTAAAAATTGGAATCTCATTGAATACTAAACAATAAAATATTTAAATAACTAACTCTCCCTAAATCTATGAAAAAGTTGGTGATAAATTTCTCAGACAGAACATTCTATACTCTAATTGTTTTAGTGACAATTGTTTTAGTTGGAGGAGTGATTGCATATAATTCAGGAGATCCGACGATAAACGGGCATTCTGCTGATGAAATAAGTGGGACTCTTGGAACTTTAACGTGTACAATGGTGAGTTCGCTTTACTCTGGGGGGGGATCTGTCTCTTTAACTGCAACTTGCCCGCAAGGATTTCTTGCAACAGGAGGGAGTTGTTATCTGGGATATGACGCCCCGAGTGGGTGGAATTGTAAACCCTCTGAAACTAGCCAGGCATGGTCATGTAGTTCAAGCTCTGGAAAGTGCTCACAGGTTTATGTTAAATGTTGTAAACTAGAATAAATTAACCTTTAATCACAATCAGGGGTTTTAATTTTGCAACTTTTTTTGCAATTCCCCGTTCATGGCTAATCTTTACAACTTCTTCAATATCTTTGTAAACTTGCGGTGCTTCTTCTGCTAATGATTTTATATTTCCTGATTTAACTTGAATGTTTTGGTTATTTAATTCTTTTTTAATTTGTTCTCCTTTTAAATTTCTTAATGCTTCTCCTCTGCTTAAGATTCTTCCTGCTCCGTGTGCTGTGCTTGAAAAAGAAATTTCTTCTGATTTATCAGTTCCAACTAAAATGTAACTTGAAGTTCCCATACTTCCAGGGAGAATTACTGGCTGTCCAACTTTTTGATAAATTTTTGGAATTTCTTTTCTATTTTTCCCAAACGCCCTTGTTGCCCCTTTTCTCATAATTAAAATTTCTTTTTCTTTTCCATTGATTTTATGGTTTTCAAATTTTGCAATGTTATGGGCAACATCGTATAGAGTTGTAACCTTTATCTTTGGAAAAATATACTGCATTTCTTCTCGAATCCAGTGAGAGATTAGTTGCCGATTTGCAAAACCAAAATTTGCTGCACAGGCCATGGCTCCAAAATAATCTTTTCCTAACTGAGAGTTTATTGGAGCATTAATTAATTCTCTATCTGATAGATTTTTTATTCCAAATTCTTTTTCCATTTTTTGAATATAATCTGAAGCAACTTGATGGCCTAATCCTCGAGAACCACAGTGAACCATTATAAGAACTTGATTTTTTTTAATTCCAAAAACTTCTGCTACTTTTTTATCAAAAATTTCATCTACATATTGAAACTCTAAAAAATGATTTCCTGCTCCGAGGGTTCCTAACTGCCCAATTCCTCTTTTGATTGCTCGCTCTGAAACTTTTTTTGGATTTGCATTTTTTAAACAACCTTCTTCTTCAGTTAAAAGATAATCTTCTGGAATTCCAAATCCTTTTTCAACAATATATTTTGCACCTTGGATTAAAAGTTTATCTAATTCATTTTTTGTGATTTGGAATCTGCTTCCTCTTCCTACTCCCGAAGGAATCTTTCTAAAAATCGACTCCATTACTTGCGTTTGGTTTTTTAAGATTTGATTTTTTGAAAGATTTGTTTTTAGAACCTTAACCCCACAATTAATATCATAACCCACTCCCCCTGGAGAGATTACTCCTGATTTTTTATCAAACCCTGCAACTCCCCCGATTGGAAATCCGTAGCCTTGATGGGCGTCGGGCATTGCAAAAGCAAATTTTAAAATTCCAGGAAGTTTTGCAACATTTTTTATCTGCTCGATGGTTTTATCTTTTTGAATGGCTTTGAAAATTTTCTCACTAGCAAATATTTTCGCAGGAACATTCATACTATCTTGCCTGGGTATTTCATATTCAAATTTAGAAACTTTCCTAATCGATTTCATGATTAATAGAGATAAAAAGAATTAATAAAAGTTGGGGTAGAAAGATTATAAAACCCTTTTTGCTTTTTTAGACTATGAAAGATTTGAAGGAAAAGGCAAGAGCTTATGCGTTAAAAAATGCACTTACACACCAGGGGAAGGCACAACAAGGGGCAGTTATTTCTGGTTTGTTTGCAGAAGGACTAAAACCCGCAGATATGAAAAAGTATGGAAAAGATATTTCTAAAATTGTTAAGGAGATTAATTCTCTTTCACTTGAAAAACAAGAAGAGGAATTTAAAAAACACGAGGGGGAGATTTCAAAACGAGAAGTGCGAGAAGGACTACCTGAACTGCCAGAAGTAAATAAAAAAACAGGAGTGATAACTCGATTTGCTCCAGCACCTTCTGGTCAATTACACATTGGACATTTTATCTCAAATGTTTTACCTTTTTTGTTTGTTAAAAAATACGGAGGAAAATTTTATGTTAGGATTGAAGACACAAATCCAGAAAAAATTGATCCTAAAGCTTATGAGGGAATTAAAGATGACTGCGAATGGGTTTATAAGGGCGAAGTGAAAGAATATATAATTCAGTCAGATAGGATAGAAATTTATTATAAATATGCAAAAAAGTTAATCGAGTCTAATCATGCGTATATCTGTACTTGTAAACCAGAAAAATTTAGGGAATATGTAAACTTAAAAGAAAATTGCCCTTGTCGAAATAATGATAAAAAAGAAAATTTAATGAGGTGGGAAATGATGTTGGGAAATACTAAAGAAATTTATGGGGCTGGAGAAGCAGTATTGAGGTTTAAGACACCGAAAAAGTTTAGTGGAATGGAAAATCCAAATCCTGCTATGAGGGACTTTCCTCTTGCTAGGATTAATTTAACCAAACATCCACGACAAGGAAAAAAATATAGGGTTTGGCCATTGATGCATCTTGCAGTTCCGGTTGATGATATGGAGTATAAAATGACCCATATTATTAGAGGAAAAGACCATCGAGATAATGCTGAAAGACAAAAGATGATATTTGAAATTTTTGAAAAAAAATACCCTTGGACTTTCTTTATGGGACGGATTAAGTTTAAGGACTTAAATCTTGGAAAAAGATTTATCAAAGCGGCGATTGAAGCAGGAGAGTATTCTGGATGGGATGATGAGAGATTGCCGACAATAAAGTCTTTAAGAAAAAGGGGGTATAAACCCGAATCGTTTTGGAAGCTTGCAGAACATAGGGGTTTAACAGAGGTGGATAAAGTAATGGCGAGTAAAGACTTGCTAGAATTATTAGACAAATTTAATAAGGAATAGCAAAACCTTTTTATAGAGGTATTTCTTCTACAGATTATAAACTTATTAATGAAAGGAGGTTAAGATGAAAAATACTCGTGGTTTGTCTACAGTTGTTACAACACTGATAATTGTGTTGCTTGTACTTGTTGCTTTAACAATTGTTTGGACTGTTATAAGAAATATTGTAGAGGACAGTGCAGCACAAACAGATATCAAAGCAAAATGTTTAACAGTAGATGTAAGGGTTACTAATGCTGTCTGTGATGAAGAAGGAATTTGTGATGTGACTATTGCTCGAGGTGCTGGAACAGGAGATAACGACCTTGGTGGGGTTTATCTAAAGTTTAGTGAAGGTACTGAAACAAATGTTGTTGAACAAATAGGAAACATCGATAGATTAGATTCACAAACATACGAAGCTGTTGACTCAATGTTAATTCCAGACAAAGTGGAAGCATTTGCATATTTTGTAGATGATTCTGGAAATGCGCAGCCTTGTGATGCTGGAGACTCATTCACTATTGAAACAGCCTAAAAAAATTTATTTTAATTTTTATTTATTTTGTAAACTTGGTCATTTTTTCGAACAAGGGGAATCTTAATTCCTACTTCTTGGCCTTTGTTTGCGTTTTTTATTTCTTTATATTTTTCTTGAAGAGAGTTTATTTTGTAATTTAAAATTCCTGTTTTATTCCCAATTACTACAATTTCGTCCCCTAAACTAATTTTTGAGGAAAGTTTTAATGTAGCGACGTTAATCTTTTTATAATAATTAGTAATCTTTCCAACAAAATGTTTTTTTTCTTTTGATGCAGAGTGCTCTACTCTTGCAAAATCATCGGGGGTTGGAAGTCCTAAATAAAATCCAGAGGAAAATTCTCTATTGTAAACTTTTGCTAGGTCTTCAACTAATTGGTTAGTTTCTTTTTTTGAAAGTTTTTTATCTAAGGCTTTTCTATAAGCCCGGACAACAACATCCACGTATCTTGGGTCTCTATTTCTTCCTTCAATTTTAAAACATTTTATTCCTACGGATTTTAGTTTTTCAATAAATGGAAGAGTGCACAAATCTTTTGCAGAGAGAACCTTGTTGTTTTCTAATTCTAGTTCATAACCTTCTTGTTGGTCTTTTATTTTATAGGAAGAGTAAGACCTTCTACATGGATGGAGACATTGTCCTCGATTTGCAGATTTATTGAACAAAAATTGCGAAGTAAAGCATCTTCCAGAAATTGCGACGCACATTGCTCCGTGACAGAAACATTCTATTTCTAAGTTTTTTATTTTAGATATTTCTTTGATTTGTTTTAAATCTAATTCTCGTGCAAGAACAATTCTCTTTGCTCCAAGTTTTTTAAAAAATTTCGCTGATTCTGAATTTGAAACTGAAGCTTGAGTGGAAATAAAAAAAGGAATCTTGTATTTTTTACATAATGAGATTATTGAGAAATCCCAACAGATTATTGCATCAATTGACTTTGATTTTTTTACTTTTTGAAGGATTTTTTCTACGTTGGGAATTTCGTGGTCATAGATAATTGTATTCAGAGTTAAGTAAATTTTTGGTTTATTGAGATAAGAGGATTTTATTTTTTGAAGTTTAGTTAAATCATTTAAAGAAAAATTTTTAGCTCCTGCTCGCATTGAGAATTCTTTTAATCCAATGTAAACTGCGTCAGCTCCTGTATTTAAAGCAGTTACCAAGGTTGCGAAATCTCCTGCAGGTGCGAGAAGTTCATATTCTGATTTCATAGAATTTAGAAAACTTGAATATATTTAAATCTTTTCAGAGATGTGACTACTTAATAGTTACTAAATAGAAAGGTTTAAAAGGGAATTTTGGATGGATAATCAATGAAAAGAGAAGAATTATTTGAAAGATTAACTGAAGAGTTTATTCAATTCGAAGAAAATCAAGGTAAAGGATATTTTAAAGAATGTACTGTGTGTGGAGAACGATATCAAAGTGTTAGAGATTTTTTTGAGAGAACCAGTCGTTGTTCAAGTGGTAACAGAGTATTAGAAGACTTAGGAAGTACTCGAATAATGGTGTTTCATGGAGATTGTAATGGAACTCGGGGAGATGGAACTTCGTGCGGAAGCACACTGGGTGTTTTTTCTAAATTAAGTTCAGGAGAGTCAAAATATATCATTGATCTTGCAAAAAGTCAGGGAGTTGACATAGAAGATAGAGATAAACGGAGAGATTTTTTTGAAGGTTTATTAATGGAATATCGGTTGCACTTACATGGAAAAGATTCAGCTTAAGCTCCCCATGTTTCGTCAGATTTTCTTTTGATTTCTGCAATCTCTTGAAGAGTTTTTATTTCGTCTTGAGAAAGTAAGTCTTTATTTTGTTTAAATTTTCTGAATTGGTTTGGAGAAATTTCTGAATAAAGAAAATTTGTTTCCTTTAATTGTCTATCAAAATTTATTCCTGGAATTGAAATTGCAACTTCCATATCTTTAGAAGCTTGTTCAACTGATTTTTTTTCGGATTGAATATTTTTGATTCTTCCCACTTTCTCATTTGAAGAGTTAATTAAATTTTGATTTGAATGAATTTTTCCTGATTCAACTTTTACTCCGAAAACTGCGGGGTTTGAGTTCCGGAAAACATATTGATGGAGTATTTTTAATTTTGAGATTTGGGCAAGTTGCATTAACCTTGCCTTTTCAATTTCCTGAGATTTTTTCTTTCGCCACTCTACTAAATTTTCAATTAATTTGTAAATAACTTCGTCTAGTAAATAAGGAATTTTTTCTTCCTTGGAAAGGAGTTTTGCGTCGTCTTCAATTTCAGTATTAAATCCTACTACGATGGAATTTATTTCACTTAACTTTAAGTTTGCTTTTGCAGAAATTATATCTGTCTTTTTAATATTCCCTATTCCTGCTTTGACAACTGGAATGTTATTTTGTTTAAGTAAAACTAGCAAGGCTTCTAAACTTCCCAATGAATCTGCTTTTGCAATTATTCCTTGTGGTTGGGTCTTAATGTTTTCAGATATTTGTTTTTTGAATTTTTCTTTTAATTCATTTAGGTTATTTTTGAATATTTCAAATGGCATTCCCGGAAGAATCTCTTCTTTATTAATTAACTGAAGTCTCAAACCTGTTGAGGCTTGAACTTTTTCTTTTGAAGAAAATTTTGAACAAAGTGGTTGAATTTCTTCGAGAACTCGAATTTTTGAGATTAATGGATTTTCAGAAGTAAAATCTGCTATTGCAATTTCTTGAGATCTGTCTAAAACTCCGTCGTATAAAATTGCCTCTGCATAATTAATACCTTTTTCTTTTTTAACTTCCAAAATAACACCCTTAGCTTCTGAATTTAGTTTTAATCTTTCAGAAAGATATCTTTGACTTAATCCACATAAAACCATGATGAGTTCGGAGATTCCTTGTTTTGTCCTTGCTGAACATGGAACAAGAGCTACTTTTTTTGAGAAATCATTGATATTATAAAAAAGATCTGCATCAAATCCATAGGAATTTAGGGCACCAATTAAGGTTAGGTATTTTTCATCAAAAGATTGTTTTATATTCTGGGCTTGAGAATCAATTGAATTTTTTAGGGGAGTGTTTTTTTCAGGGGTTCTCCAACCAGAGATGTTATCGATTTTATTTAATGCAATTACAAAGGGTGTTTTGTTTAGTTTTAGAATTTGGATTACTTCTGCAGTTTGAGGTTTGATTCCTTCGTTAATATCGATTACTAAAACTGCAAGGTCTGCTAAACTTCCTCCTCGTTTTCGAAGATTAGTAAATGCTGCGTGGCCAGGCGTATCAATAAATAAAAATCCAGGGATATTTAGTTTAATTCCAGATTGTTCAATTAATGGACAAGAAGATTTTAAATTTTCAACAGGATAGAGTGTGAAAGATATTTTTTGGGTTATACCCCCTGCTTCACCTTCTTGAACACAGCTCTGTCTAATACAATCTAGCACAGATGTTTTTCCGTGGTCTACATGCCCGCAAACAGTTACAATTGGTTGACGAATTTGTGGAGTTTTCATATTAATGAATAAATGAAGGAAGTTAAAAACTTTTGCTTAGAAAGATTTGATCTTCCTTGGGTAGATCAAGAAACCTTTGAAAGAGCTCTAACTGAAACAAGAGTTAATGCTTCTGGGGAGCCTCCAAAGTACGATTCTCGAAGAGTTCAGTTAGACTAATTTTAAGAAGTATTTTTAAAGTTTCAGATTAAATAGTTCTATGGAATATTCATTAGAAGCCTTAGAAAAAAGATATAATTTAGAACTTGAGAAAGTTATTGTATCAATAAAAAGGCAAAAAGCAAAATTAGTATTACTACAATTCCCAGAGGGATTAAAGCCATATGCAACTGCTATTGTTGATGAATTAAGAAAGAAAACTGATTCTGAATTTTTGATTTGGGTTGGTAGTTGTTTCGGAGCATGTGATTTGCCGGTGGGCTTGGAAAAAATTAAACCTCAAATTGATCTAGTTATTCAGTTTGGGCATAATGAAATGGTGCCTAGTTTTAAATGAATTTAGAAAAAAAATTTGAAGAAACTTTGAAGAAAATAAAAATTTCAAAGAGTGAAAAAATCTTGGTTGCACTTTCGGGGGGGAAAGACTCTGCAGTAGTTGCTTACTTGTTAAAGAAAGGAGGATATAATATTGAAGGGTTACATATTGACTTGGGGATGGGAAAATATTCTGAAGATTGTTTAAAAAAAATTCAGGAACTTTGTAGGAACCTAAAAATTAAACTTTGGGTGTTTGAAGTTAAAAAAGAATTTGGAAACTCTATGTGTTATATCCGTTCGAAAATTCAAGCTGAAAAAAAAGGAATTAAAAATTGTGCAATTTGTGGAGTTATTAAAAAGAGAATTTTAAATAAAGAAGCGAGAAAATTAGAAGTCAGCAAAATAGCGACAGGACATAATCTCGACGACGAAGCACAGACATTTTTAATTAATATATTTAAAGGAAGTCCGGAACTTTCTTCAAACTCAGGTGCAATAACTCAAAACAAAAAAGATAAAAAGTTTATAACGAGAATTAAGCCCCTTTTTTATATTGCAGAAAAAGAGGTAAAGGCGTATGCAATGAAAATGAAGCTTCCAGTGAATTATGAAAAATGTCCTTGTGCAATTGATTCTTATAGGATTCAAATTCGTAATTTTTTAGAAAAAGAAAAAACAAGATCAAAAGAAAACATTATTCATTGCTTAGAAAAATTGAAAAATAAAGTTAATGAATTAAAGAGTTTAGAAAAAGTTTTTTATTGTGAAAATTGTGGTGAACCTTCTAGAAAAAATATTTGCAAAAGTTGTGAATTAATGAGTTAATGCGAGGGATTCTAATTTAAGTTTGTTAAAGTTTTTTAGAGCATGTACTTGAGCAGAGGTTATTGGCGGGCGACCAATAACATCATATTCCCTTAAGTCCCTTCCCCCCTCTGCAGCCTGTATTCCAATTTTACATAAAGAACTATCCTGAACAATGTAGCCGGGATGAATAGAAACTTTAAAAATTCCTTTATGAATAGAAAGATAAGCAGTCGGTCTTGTGTCCATATTAAATCATTAAAAAAGAAGTATAAGAATATTATTGTTTTTTTGAATATAAGTTGAACAAAAAGTCCCAGAAGAGTTAATTACAAAGAACGCAGGAAAGGTTCAGATTTGAGCTTATTAAGACTTTATACTCGGGTGTTTTTAGGGGGGTTACTTCTCGTGCAACGCCAAGGCGTGTTATCCCCTTTAAGTGCAGATAAACCTTTAAATAGAAGTTAGACTCTAATTTTATTATTATACAACAATTAGTAAGATAAATTAAGGTTGTATACAATATATTGTAGATATGGAATGTCCTTATTGTTCAAGCTCGAAATTCAAAGTAACAGATAAAAGAGAATCTCCAGAGGGCATAAGAAGACGAAGAGAATGTCTTAAGTGCAAAAAGAGGTTTACAACATATGAAAGAATAGATAATCCAGATTTATACGTGTTGAAAAAAGATGGGAGACGGGAACGGTTTAATGTAGAAAAACTAAAACAAGGAATAGAAAAAGCATTTGAAAAGAGACCAATTTCAACTGAAAAAATAGAAAAAATGGTAAAATCAATTGAAGAACACATTAGAAGAAAAAATAAAAAAGAAATGAAAAGTTCAATTATAGGAGAGTTGGTCATGAAAAAAATAAAAAAACTAGATAATATTGCATATATTCGATTTGCTTCAGTTTATAGAGACTTCAAGGATATAAAAGATTTTAAAAATGAGATACAAACACTATGAATATAAAATTTATTGAAAAAAGAGATGGGAAAATAGATCGATTTGACCCTGGAAGAATCAGAAAGGCGATTTCTAAAGCAGCTTCTGCAATTGGAGAAAGTGAAGATTCAATCAATCAGATATTTTCTTCAACAATTGATCATTTAGAAAAAAAAGAAAAAGAGAGAATTGGAATTCGTGAAATTGAACAGGCAATTATCAAGGCAGCTAGGTTTAATGGTTATGAAAATCTTGCAGTAGCATATCAAAGTTATAAAGACAAACGTGAAGAAGCCAGAATGGTTTTGTCTATTGCTGCAGAAAGTTTTGAAAAGAACACCACAGACAAAGCACTATTAATTGAATCAGATTCAAAAGAAATTTTAGAGCCTTGGAATAGAACTCGAATTGTTGCGCAACTTGAAAAAGAGGCGGGGCTTTCACAAGAGTTTGCAAAGGATATTTCAAAGGTTGTAGAGAATATTGTGGTAGATATGTATCAAAGAGGGGTTAGAAGATTTAGTACTAAAGATATTCGTTCTATTGTGGATATGGTTTTGAAACAAGAGGGGTTGGAACTCCAAGGATTAAAACAAGGCTTGTTAGGATTTTCATCTGCAGATTTTGAATCAATTGTAATCAACAGAAGTAAAGAAAATAGTAATGTATCTTCAAATAATCCCGAAGCTGTAAATCTTGAAACCGCAGAAAGAATTCAAAAACAATATGCCCTTGAAAAAATTTTTAGTCCAGATGTTACAGAAGCACACCTTAAAGGAAAAATTCACATACATGATTTAGGTTATCCAACTCGGGCGTATTGTTCAAGCCACTCTTTAGAGTACATAAAAAAATATGGATTAAATAAGGTTCTTTCAAATCTGGAGTCAAAATCAAGTTCTCCAAACTCTGCAGCGGTTTTAAATCAGCATGTTCAAACTTTTTTAGCTTCATTGCAAGCACATTATGCAGGTGCTTTAGGATTTGGATTTTTGAATATTCTATATGCTCCCCTTTTAAAGAGACCTGTTGAAATTTTAGAAATTAATTTTAATGGTAAAACTGTTAAGATGGAAAAAAGAGATGTTGAAAAATTATTAGAACAAGGAACAATAAAAAAAGACGAATTAGAGATTATTTCTACTAAAACTGAATTAAGGGAACTTCCACAGAGAGAAGTTTTGCAAATTGCACAGAATTTGATTTTTGCAGCTTCTCAAAATGCTTTTTCACGAGGAGGACAGACACTTTTTATTGATTTTAATATTCATACGGGAATTCCAAATTATTTGAAAAATGTTCCTGCAATTGGCCCAAGAGGGAAGTATATGGTTTTGAAAAAAGATGATTCTGTAGAATTAATTGATGAAGCTCCAAGATTTGAGAATAAGGAAGATTCAAATGACCCGAGAAATGGAGACGCTGATTCAACAAAAGTAGATGGAAAAATCGTGACTTATGGAGATTTAGAAGAAACAGCGCAAAGGTTTGCAATGGCGTTGTTAGAAGTTTGGAGAAGAGGAGACAAAAATGGAAGACCCTTTCATTTTCCAAAATGTGATTTGCATATAGATAAATATTCTCTTCAAGAAAAAACACAAAAAGAGGTTTTGGATTTTGCATTTAAAGTTACATCTGAAAACGGAAGTGTTTATTTTATGTTTGATAGAGGAGACGACGCTGTTTTAGCTCAGTGTTGTAGATTAAAAGAAAAAATTGAAGATAAAACGATGTTAAAATATCCAGAGAGACTAAGGTTTTGTGGATTCCAGAATGTTACAATTAATCTTGCACAGGCTTCCTATGTTGGAAAAGAGTTAAAAGGAACACTTGAAGAAATTGACAAATCCATGGAATTAGCCTTAAAGGCACATAATCAAAAAGCAAATTTTATGCAAAACCTTTTGGATTCTGATGGAAGTCCCATGAGAAGTTTAGGAAGGCCAAGTGACGACGGAAAACCATATATTGAATTAAAAAAGGCAACATATATTTTAGGAGTAATTGGATTGAATGAAGCTGTTGAGAACTTGACAGGGAATCAACTTCATGAAAGCGAAGCTGCGTATCGTTTAGGATTAAGAATAATTTCTCATATGTACAAACGAATTCAAGAATTTAAGAAAAAAACAGGTTTGAAATTTACATTAGAAGAGACTCCCGGAGAATCAACAACGCGAAGATTTGCTAAAGTTGATTTAAAGAGGTTTCCTGAAGCAAGAAAGATAATTAAGGGAAGTTCTGAAAGTCCTTATTATACCAACTCCATTCATTTTTCTCCTGATGCAGATGTGGGAATTGTTGATAGAATTATTGGTCAAAGTAAATTTCATGAGTTAATTGAATCAGGGGCAATTGTGCATGCTTATGTTGGAGAAGAAAGACCAAATGCAGAGGCAATTGAACATATTGTAAAGCAGACATTAGAACAGACCAGATGTTCTCAGCTAGTCTTTTCTCCGACGTATACTGAATGTGATTTGTGTGGGGAAGTTATGCCAGGGAGTAAGGATTTGTGTACTCAACAAACTTGTCAAAATAGTTCAGAAGAAACAAAATTAAAAGGAACACTTTTTACAGTTACACGAATTGTGGGATATTATAGTCGGGTTGCAAATTGGAATGATTCACAAAAGCAGATTTTTAAAGACAGAGAAAAAGTAGAAAAATATTACGCAGGAAAATCCGGGAGAAAGATGGATTGGTTATATAGTCCAGGAGTGAATGGAAAATTAATTATAAAAGAATTTGGAAAGCATGGATGTCCTAATTGTAAAATTCTTGAAACAACAATTAAAAATAAAATTAAGGAATTGAAAATACAAGATCTAGTTGATTTTAAGATGTATTATCTTGATGAGCTAGATGAAAGAGTTTTAGCTGAAGCTGCATTGTATGATGTTCCGATGGACTCTGTACCGACGCTGGTTATTGGAGGAAAGAAAAAGATTTGGAAAAAGACCACTGTGTATGCGTCGAATTGTCAATCTGGAGTTTGCAGTGTTGGAGGTTCAGGAGTAAAAGAAACTATTTTAATTACTCCAAATGAAATTGAATCAAATATTCTTGAGTTAATTAATGACTATCAAAAATGAAACTTTCAAGAGTCATAGATGAAAGTAGTATAGACTACCCTGGAAAGTTTGGGCCGGTTGTATTTGTTTCAGGTTGTAATTTTAAGTGTGGATTTTGTCATAATCCGGATTTAATTAATTTTTCTAGTGAAGGCATTGATGTTGGAGAGTTTATTGAAGATTTAAAAAAAAGAGTTGAATCTGGATGGGTGAATGGAATCTGCATAACTGGAGGAGAGCCTACGCTGAACCTTGAGTTGTTGGATTTTTTAACAGATTTAAGAAAAATAAATATTAATATTAAACTAGATACAAATGGAAGCAATCCTACAGTTTTGGGAGAAATTCTTGAAAAAAATCTTGTAGATTATATTGCTCTTGATGTAAAATCAGATAAAGATAATTATGAAAAATTTACAGGAGTTAAAGGGGATTTAAACAAGATAGAGGAATCAATAAGATTAATTTCTGAATCTAAAATTGATTTTGAATTTAGAACAACTTTAGCTCTAGTTTTAGAAAAAGAAATCCGTTGGTTAAACAAAAAAGAAATAGGAAATATGATGAATTGGATTTTAAGTTTAGTTTCAGAAGAAAGAGAAAAAAAGATTAAGTGGAATATTCAAAAATTTTATTCTCGAAATAAGGGAGATATTTTATCAGAGAGATTTAGTAAGGAAAAACTTCCAAAAGAGTTTCATGAAACTCCCAAAGAAGAATTAGAAAAAGCAAAAAAGATTCTTGGGAAGTATTTTAATTGTGAAATTGTTTAAAGTTGAAACTAAGGAGAGATTAGATTGGATGAGGAAAGGTTATACTCTCCAATCTGATGGAGAATCTTTTCTCTTAATGAAAAGAGAAACCTCATTTTTCCACAAACTCTCCCTCGCTGTCCTTTTTTTGTGGTTAATTCCCCACAGAGAAATTCAACTCCTGGTGATTTAAAAAAATCCATTAGTGAATACATTTCTAATGTTGAAGAAGTTTCTATATTGAAGTCTAATGTTTTATATTCCATTTCTGTTTTAGATTATAATGTTTTAAAAAATTATTGTAGAAAATAACAATACTTAAAAACAGGGAAATCATTTTATTAAAATGGTGGAGATTAAATTTAAGAAGTTGGATTTTGGCGCGAAGGTTCCGGTCTATGCTACTGAGGGTGATGCAGGAATGGATCTCTTTTCAAATGAAGAGTTAATTCTAAAACCTGGAGAGAGAGTCTTAGTTTCAACGGGGATATCTTCGGAATTTCCAATGGGATATGTTGCTTTAATCTGGGATAAGTCGGGGCTTGCAGTAAAGAAAGGAATTAAAACTATGGCAGGGGTGATTGATTGTGGATATAGGGGAGAATGGAAAATTGCGTTGTATAATACCTCTAATGAGGATTTCAAGATTGAGAAAGGGGATAAGATTGCACAAGCATTGATTCAACCAATTGAACATGCAAGCATAAAAGAAGTATCTGAAGATCTTTCTGAAAGTGAGAGGGGGGAAGGGGGATTTGGAAGCACAGGAATAAAGTAAATAATTTAAATCCTTAATTCTTTAGGTTATTATGAAATCACTTAAACCAAGTATGCGAGAAAAGAAAAGATATCTTCTAGTTGGAGGAAAGAACATTAAAAAAAATATTCTCCTTGCTGTGAAAGAGTTTATTGGAGTTTTGGGAATGGCAGATGCAAATTTGCAGTTTGTTAAAACAACATCGAATTCTGCAATTATTTCTATAAATAGAAAAAGCGTGGACAAAATTAAAGCGGGGCTTTGTGTCTGGTCTGAAAAAATTGAAGTTTTGAAAGTTTCAGGAACTTTGAAAGGGTTGGGAAAATAAACCGAAATCCTTAAAAAAGCAAGCAACCTTGAAATTTGACTGAGTCTAAAATGGATTTACCAACTGATATGCAGCACCAAGCAATGGGATATGATAGAACAGCTACGATGTTCTCTCCAGAGGGACATTTACTTCAAGTAGAATATGCTGAAAAAACTGTTCGTTTAGGTAGCTCAAGTGTGGGAATGGTTTGTATAGATGGAGTTTTTATTTTAGCAGACAAGAGAACTAAGGATCGGTTAATTGTTAAAAAATCAGCAACAAAAATTCATGAAATTGATTCACATGTAATTGCAAGTTCTGCAGGAATTACTTCTGATGCAAGAATTTTA
>CAZUQL010000002.1:0-32789 GCA_964622565.1 Candidatus Woesearchaeota archaeon
TCAATTATTTGTAAATTTGAAGGTTGGATTTTTACATTTACTTTTGAACCATCTTGTTTTTTCGCCTGCACTGAATCAATATAAACTTTTGAAAGTTTAGTGAATACCCGAATTATTTTTCCTTCTTGTTTTTTGAACTTTCCAACTTGAATTTTAACTTTATCTCCCTTTCTTACAACCACATTCCGTTTCCCATATTTTTTTCTAAGTTCTTTTGAAAGATTAACTGAAAGGAATTTTTTCCTAATATGTAACGGAGCATTAGCTCTAAATTTCCTCTGCTTTCGAGGCTGTTTACTTGCTTCCCATTTTTTTGAAAATTTTGATTTCATTTTAGTAAACACTCCCTGCAAGTTTTGCAACTGAAGGCCATCGTTCTTGAACCTCTCTTGCTACTGGACCCTTAATCTGAGTTCCTTTTGGATTTCCTTTTTCATCTTTTAAGATTACAACTGCATTATCTTCAAACATAACTCTTTCTCCTGTTTTTCTTTTGTAGGGTTTTTTCTGTCTAATCACGACCGCGTCGAAAACCTTCCCCTTCATATCTGGAATTCCTTTTCTAATTGATACTTTAACCCAATCTGCAATTTTTGCAGCTGTCTGCTTTCCTTTTTTTGCTTTTGATTTTTTAACTCCAACTATCTTAACCAGCTTTGCTCCACTATTATCCGCTGCAATCATCTTAGCTCCTAAATTTAATCCTTCTGTTCCTCGTGCACTTATTGCTTTCATTTTTTACTCTCCTTAATCTTACTTTTTTGAACTTTACCTAAAACCACAAAGTGAATTATCTTACTTAACGGTCGACATTCTTGAATCCTTACTAAATCTCCAATTTGAATTTCCTCTTTCATACAATGCGGAAGCCGTGCATGAAGTTTTGTTTTAGACTTTGCATATCTTTCATATTTGTGAATATAAACAGTTCTTTCAAACTCAATTGTAATTCTTTTGTCAAACTTTCTAATTACTTTTCCCTCGAAGATTCTTCCTCGAGCTTTTAATCTTCCGTGGATAAAGCAATCTCTGTCTTTACATTCTTGAGCTTTCACTATAGTTTTTTCTTTTTCCATCTTTGTTTTTTGTTCTATTTTTTTCATTTTGTTGTTGCGATTTAATCTTCTATTGAAGATTCATCAAATCCAAGCTTAACCAAAATTGGTCTTACTTTTTTTTGATGGTCTCCCATCAGTTCTATGGTGCCATTTTTCAATGTACCACCGCACGCAAGTTCGTTTTTTAGTGACTTTGAGATTGACTTGAGGTCAACGCCCTTATCCAATCCCTGAACTTGGGTTGTCAGTTTCCCATATCTTCTCTTCTCTGTTGTCACTTTTATTCTTTGCGCACTTTTAACAATCTGTTCGCACACACAGGCTTGCTCAGGCAAACCACATTTTGGGCATATTTCCATTGTTATTTGTGTTTCTCTCCCTTCTGTTTAGTCAGGTGAGCTTTTTCATTCATTGTCTTGAATGTATTTATTCTTGCGATTATCTTCTTTATCTCTTTTGCCTTCGTTGTTCCCTTTGTAGGATTTCCTTTACTTTTTATTAATTCAATTTTAAGTTCTTTTTCTTTCTTTCCCAATTCCTTTATATCCATTTTTTGAAGGTCTTTGAATTTTAATGTGCTCATTTTTTCTCCTCCACAACACCCTCTCCAATTTCTTTCTTTTTAATCTTCTCTTTACTTACTTTTTTCCCTTTTTTCTTTTCAACCTTTTCAATTGTAGAGTCTATTTTATTTTTATTTAATTTACTAATTAATTCGTCGTCGATTTTTATTTTATCATGGATGTGTGCAGTTGGAACAAGTATACTTACTTTAATTCCCACACTTCCTGGTTTTGTTTGTGCTGTTGAATAAGCTTTATCTACCACCTTTGCACTATCTCCTGTTTTCTTTAAATATCCTTGTGCAAATCTCCAAGATTTTGCTCTTGAACTAGGAAGCTTCCCCCCTAATCTTATTTCTGTTCCCAACGCCCCGCCCTTCATAATTCTTTGAAGCGCCCGATACGCAATTACTTTAAACTTCAAAGGCCCCATTCTTTCCAAAGACATTGCAATATCGTCTGCCATCAACTGAGCATCAAATTCTGGTTTTAAAATTTCATCAATTTCAATATGTGGATTTTCCAATCCAAACCTTTTCTTTAAAACATAAGTCAACTCATTTATTCTTTCTCCTTTCTTTCCAATCACTAAACCTGGTTTATTTGTTGAAACAACAATTTTCTCTCCAACAGGAGTATACTCAATTCTAACTTTGCTGATTTTTCCTTTCCCAAGAGAATTTTTTATGTACTCTCGAATAGAGTATTCTGCTTTCTTAAAATTTACAACATTTCTTTCTTCCATTTAAATTAAATTCCCCCTAATTTGAATGTATGAAAATTTTGATTTTTCTTTCATTTTATTTTTTCTTCTCCTTATTTTCTTTTTTATCTTTAACTCTTTTAATTCCTGATTTTGCTTTCAAAGTTATATGTGTTCTTTTTCTTTGCCATCTTCCAAATCTTCCAAGGGGTTGTGAAGCTCGATTTGCAATTGCAGCACTAATCACTGGTTCGTCAATGTCATTGAAATTTGCATTTCCTTTCAAACTTTTTAAAAGTGGAATAAATTCCCCTGCTGCTGCTTTTGGAAATTTACCTGACATCATTTTACCCTTTCTATGTGCATATTCTCCTCGCATTGGAACGGCTTTCCTTAATCTCTGTACTTGTTCTAAGTATTCCATCGCCTCGTCGATTTTTTTCCCTTTGATAAATCTACAAATCTCAATTGAATATTTTGTTGAAACTCTTACACTTTTTGCATTTACAGAAACTTCTGCTTTTTTAATAACTGGACTTTTTTGAATTGGCTTTTTATTTTCTTTTTTCCCTTCGGTTTCATTTCTTTCTGTTTTCTCATTTGTTTCTTCAATTTTATTTTCCTTAATCTCTTTTTTCTGTTCTGCAACCTCGACTTTTTGTTTTGCGGCAGTTTTTTGGACCTTCATTGTCTTTGCTGTTTTCTGTTCGGGATTGTAATTTTTTTCAGTCATTTTATTTTTTTGATTTCCCCTTTGAACCTTTTGTAGCCCCTACTCCAGCGCTTCCATGTTTAATTCTTGCTCGTGTCGGAGAAAACTCACCTAATCTATGTCCTAACATTTCTCCTACCACTTCAAAAACAGTAAATCCTTTTCCACTATGAACTCCAATTTTCATTCCTACCATCTCAGGAACAATGATTAATTCTCTATCGTGTGTCTTTACTGCTTTATTTTTTCCGATTTTTTTATTTGCTCTCTTCAAGAAACTTTCAACCTCTTGGAAATGTCTCAATAAACTTCTCTTTCCTCTTGACGGAATAAGATTTGCAAATTCTCGCACTTCTAGTTTTTTGAGTTCCTCTACTGTTTTTCCTCGATAGGTGAATTCTTTCTTTTTGTGTATTTCTTGTTCAGTCATTTTATTTTTTCTTTCCTGTTCGTTTAGGTCTAATCAGTCCAACCTTTGCTCCGGGTGGCGCATTTCTCTTAGCGATTCTTGGTTTTGGAACTTTTCCACGTCCTGAACCAAATGGATGATCAATTGCATTCATCTTCACTGCTGAAGTTCTTGGCCATAATTTTCCCTTTGATTTTTTTAAATGATATTTTGTTCCTGCTTTTACAAATGGCTTTTCTAATCTTCCTGCTCCTGCGCAAACTCCTATTGTTGCTCTGCATTCTCCCCTAAACTTTTTCTCTTTTTTTGAAGGAAGAATCACAAAGACATCGTCATTAACAATTCTATTTATAATTGCAGAACTTCCCCCCGCTTTAATAAGTTTACCCCCGTCCCCATTTCTTGTTTCAAGATTGTAAACTCTTGTTCCAATTGGAATTTCTTTTAACTTGATTATGTTTCCCTCTTTAATTTCCTTTCCTCCGAGTTCTATCTCTTGTCCCTCTACCATTCCTTTAAATGCAGGCATGAAAAAACAAAACTTTTTCTTATCTAAACATTCAACTTTAGCTAACGGCGCAGTATGTGCAGTAGAATTAATTAATTTTATTACAATTCCTTTTCCATCAAATGATTGGGGATATTGAACAAGATATTTATATCCTCTTCTCCGAACTTTGTAAGTATTTGATCCTCTTCCCCGCCGCTGTTGAATAATTCTCTTTCCCATTATATTACCCCCAATTTAGTTGCAACATCCATTGCAGGATTTTGCCTTTTTAATTTTACATAAGCATATTTTTTATTATTTCGGATTTGTGTTCTAACTAATTCAACTTTAACATCAAACAGATCTTCAATTTCTTTTTTTATTTCTGTACGTGTTGAAATTCTTTCGGTAGTAAAACTTAGTGTGTTTTGCGTTTCAATGAGCATAACTGCCTTTTCTGTTACAAGCGGTTTTAAATTCATTTTATTCTTTCTCCCATCTCTTTAATTGCGTTTTCAGTATAAACAACTAACCTTCCAACGCCTCCCTTAGCAAGATCAGTAACTGAAACAAACTTAGCTTTATTTACTTCAATTCCATTTAATTTTGGATTTTCTTTTTGTCCTACAACTAGCAACATTCCTGCAGACTTTTTGTATTTCCTTCCTCGCATTTTACCTTTCCCTGCTCGTATTCTTTTCTTTGGAATAGCAATCTCAAAAACATCTTCTCCAAGTATTTTTTTCAGTCCATCTTTAAATTGTTTTGCTTTATCAAACTTAAAATCAATTACAAAAGGAGCTTGTTTAATTTCTGTCTTTAGACTTGTATATTTTTTACTTATCATCTTTGGATTTGCAGTTGCACTTAATGCTGATTCTAATGCGATTCTTAATTCTTTTTTGTTTATCTTTAAATCTGAAATTTTATTCTTTGGGGGATGAGCTCTTCTACCTCCAACTGTTGAAGGAATCTCTGCCGCTTGCCAATTAAATCTTGTTCCTCTTCGAGAAAAAATCTTTCTTGGAACTCTAGACATCCCTGCACCATAACCACTTCTCCAAACATGTCTTCGATGAACTACCTTTCCTTGAGCTTTTTGTTGTCGTCCCGCAATTGGAGAACATGAATAAGGCTGCATCTTTTTCTGAGTTTCTAATACTTTACAAACAATATCTTCTCTAACCTTCTTAGAAAAACATTTAGGCAATTCAATTTCCTTTCCTGCCTTTCCGTCTATTGAATAAATTTTTGTTTTCATTTCAAAACCCTCACAAATTCATAATCTTTCTTTTTTTGTTTTTTACTTTCCCTTAAAGGAAACGAAACAATTAATTGTCTTTTCGAAGCTCCTTGAACTGAACCACGAACAAGAATGTAATCTGATTTAGTATTTCCATAATTTTTTATGTCTTTAATTGGATCTTCTTTTCCACCGATTTTTATAATCTTAAAATTATAATGTGCCCGAGTAAACATTCCTAATTGTCCTGCCATAGGAACTCGAAAAGTTACTCTCGCTGGATGCCACGGACCAATTGAACCTGGACGCCTTTGACCTTTCTCTGACTTATGATCTTTTAAATGAATTCCAAATCTTTTTACTGGTCCTTGTAACCCCTTTCCCCGTGTTAAACCACGAATATCTACAAGTTGTTTGTCTTCAAGAATTTCTGACGCTAAAATATCTTTCCCAATTTTATCTTTTACAAAATTAAACTTTTCTTCCTTTGTTCCAACTAATCCAAACTCAGCAATATCCGGAGTTTTCTTAATCCCTGTTTTCTTAACTTGAGAATATGCAACCACAGAAATGTCATCATAATCTTCAGATTTAACTTCCTCAATTTTTTTAGAATAATTTTTTGGTAATTTTAATTTTGATTTAAGTTCTTTATCAAGAGAATTAGAAAGAATATCTTGAGCCACCACCCCATTTTTATAAAATCGAACACCCAAAATCTTTAGTCCAGGTATTTCAATAATTGTTGAAGGAACTATAATTTGTTTTCCTTTTGTCATAGAATCCGGTGTATTATCTTTAACTAAAACAGAAACCATTCCTGCTTTATATCCAATCATCCCCTTAAGATTTTTTCCAGAAGAAATAGCATTCCAGTTTACTCTAGGCAGAATTTTCCTAGCCCTTTTTCGAGGCCAAAACTGCAAGCTTCCTTTTCTCGGTGATTTTCTTGTTGGCATCTTTTCTTATTATAATTTTCAATAAATGATACATTTTACACCCTGGAATAGAATACTTAGAAAAAGAGGGTTTTTAAATCTAATCCTTTCTCACGCACGAAACTCAAACTCTCTTTTTGTAGGAACTTCATCAATTATTCCTTCACGAAGAATTTTTCCAATTCTTATCGATCTTTCTCTTATTAATGCAAAATCTTCACTTTTTTTTAGACTCTCTGGAATCTCTATTTTTTCAATAAAAAAAGTGTGTTTTATTTCTGCTTTTTTGAAATCAGGTTTCTCAAACACAAAACTCCCCCCCAAATTCTTATCGGTTGTAATAAGTTTACAAAAATCTGCTTTAGGAGCTGCATCCCCCTTTCCAGGTTTTCCCGATTTCGGGGCCTTGGGTTTTATTTTTAACTTGTCTCCATTTGGCATTTCAAAACTTAATCCAAAAAAACTTTTTGGAAACTTATCGACTATTTCAAGAATTTCCTTTCCACTCATTTCTTTGTCAATTAAATATCTCTTAACTCCTTGAAACTGTTTCTTTTCTTTGAAGTCAATTTCTCCAGTTAGATCTGAAGTAGAAACAATTGCCCCCATCACCCTCGTTGTCTTTTCTTTAATTACCCTGCCAAATTCTTTTACTAATTCATTTGCAAACTCTGAACTTGTATTTATTGTGTATTTCTCTCCCACCCTCTTTGCATTTATTATTGCCCGATTCCGAAATTCTCCTTTACTAAATTTCATAAACTGCAAATGCAAATCCTCATCCTCTTTTTTATCAAACGCCTTTTTTATAAAATTCATAACTTCAAAAAATCTATCTACTTTTTAAAAGTTTCCAAAGATAACTTTATAAGTCAGCCACCCCTTAATATTTTATGAAAGAAGAATATTCTAAACAAATAATGAGCACAGGCATAATTATTGTTTTGGTAATATTATCTTTCTTTTTACTTAAACCAATTTTACTTTCCATTATAACCGGAACAATTTTAGCATTTCTATTTTTCCCAATACAAAAGAAGATTAACTCAAAAATAAAATCTGAAACAATCTCGGTTTCAATTATTACTGTTTCGGTTATTCTTGTGCTAGGAATTCTTCTATGGATTTTAATTCCTCTCGCTGTTGAACAATCTTTCAAATTCTTTTTAGCAACCCAACAGCTTGATTTAGTTCACGCAATGCAGAATTTATTTCCCTTTTTGAAATCTGAAAATTTTTCAAACGAAATAGGAAATGTGCTTCAGGCATTTATCAATAAAGCGATCAATTATGTTCTAAATTTTTTCTCCCAACTTCTCTTTGACCTTCCAGTTATCTTTTTACATCTAACTGTTGTATTTTTCACTTTCTTTTTTGTTTTAAGGGATAGAAGACAATTAGTGAATTATATTCGAAGCCTGATTCCATTTTCAAAAGAGATTCAAGAAAAATTATTTCAACAATCCAAAGACATAACTATCTCAGTAATCTATGGGCAGATTATTGTAGGAATTGTCCAAGGAATTATTGCAGGAATAGGATTTTTTATCTTTAAGGTTCCTAATGCATTTTTTATGACCCTTCTTGCAATTGCTGCAGGAGTTTTCCCAATTATTGGAACTACTCTTGTTTGGATTCCTGTTACAATTTATTTGTTATTAGCGGGGAATACCCTCGCTGCATTAGGAGTAATCATATTTGGTTCTATTTCCTCTTCAATTGAACAAGTACTTAGACCCATAATTGTTTCAAGAAGAGTATGCCTTCATTCCTCTGTTGTTTTAATTGGGATGATTGGGGGACTTTTCTTATTCGGAATCCTTGGTTTTATTCTAGGTCCATTAATCTTAGCATACCTTTTAGTTTTACTTGATGTTTATCGAAATAAAAAGAGCTGTTTTTTTATTTAAGCTATGAAACTTAAACTAAAAACTTTGAAATGGTCTGCAGGAATTCCTGTTGTAATGTTATCTCCCCAAACTGCTTCTGAAATTGGAGTTCATGTTTTTGATAGAATAAATCTAAAATATAATAAAAAGAATATCTCTGCAATTGTAGACACCATTGGAAAAATTGTTTCAGAAAATGAGGTTGCTGTTTCTTTAGAAGTTCAACAACAATTAAATATTCCTGTTGGAACGAAAGTGGATATAACTCTTTTACCTCCAATAAAAAGTCTTGATTACATCAAGAAGAAATTAAGCAGTAAAATACTTTCAGAAAAAGAAATCTTCGCGATTATCCAAGACATTGTGGATAATAGTTTATCTGAACCAGAAATTGCTCTTTTTATCTCTGCAATGTACAAACAAGGAATGAACATGAATGAAACAATCTCCTTAATTAAGGCGATTGTAGCAACAGGGCAGTCTTTAAAATTTAAATCAAAATTTGTTGTAGATAAACATTCTATTGGAGGAATCCCTGGGAATAGGACAACCCCCATTGTCGTTTCAATTTGTGCTGCTGCAGGATTAATCATGCCCAAAACCTCGTCGCGAGCAATTACTACTTCTGCAGGTACTGCCGATGTGATTGAATCAATTGCAAAAGTAGATTTCAACTCAAAAGAAATTAAAAAAATAATTTCAAAAACCAATGGATGCTTGGTTTGGGGAGGATCTCTCGGCCTTGTTCCTGCTGACTCAAAAATAATACAAATTGAAAAACAACTTAAAATTGACCCCGAATCCCAATTACTTGCTTCAATCATGGCAAAAAAAATTGCCCTCGGAGCAAAGCACATTGTCATAGACATTCCCTTTGGAAAATATGCTAAAGTCTCAAAGCAAAAGGCACTTTTATTAAAACAGAAATTTGAATACCTTGGAAAACATTTCAGGAAAAACCTAAAAGTTGTTCTTACTGACGGAAGCAAACCAATGGGTTCTGGAGTTGGGCCAGTTTTAGAACTTGAAGATGTTATTTTAGTTCTAGATCCAACTAAAAAAGGCCCTCAGGATTTAGAAGAAAAATCACTTATGCTTGCGGGGATTTTATTAGAGATGACTAAGAAATCAAAAAAAGGAGAGGGAATCTCTTTTGCAAGAGAAATTCTTAATTCCGGAAAAGCCTTTGAAAAATTTAAACAAATTATTAATGCTCAAGGAGGAAAAGTAAAGATTGTTTCCCCTGGAAAATTTAAAAAAGATATCCTTGCAAAATCAAATCTAAGAGTCAAGGAGATTAATAATAAAATTATAAACTCTTTAGCAAGAGTTGCAGGATGTCCGACAGATAAAAGAGCAGGATTAAAAATTTACGTTTCAACAAAAAGCCTCTTAAAAAAAGGAGATAGAATTTTAACAATTTACGCTCAATCGAAATCCCGACTAAATCAGGCAATTCAGTTTTACTTAAAAGAAAAGCCAATAAAATTTTGAAAATCTTTTTGAATAATTTTTTAAACTCTGACTTCTATAAAAACCAATGGAAAATACAAGACGAACATTAATTAGCTATCTTAAAAAAAATGTAAAAAAAGGATATACTTTAGAGTCTCTTACTTGGGCCCTGATTCACCAAGGATATAGTCGGACAAGCGTTAGAACTGCAATAGAAGACCTTCATAAGGAACTCGCTGATGAAGCCCCAAAAATCAAAGAAAAACCCGTTATTGTTCATGAGATCATAGACGAGAATGATCATCCCATTCAACTTAAGAAACCTTTATGGAAAAAGATTTTAGATAAAATTTTATAAGAGAAATATTTAAAACCCCATTTTCTTAATCTATTCTAAGCCGCCATCGCATAATGGTATTGCACCTGGCTTGAGACCAGGGCCCTTCGGGGCATCCCCGTTCGATTCGGGGTGGCGGCGTATCAACGTTCGGCGTGGGCGTTTTACCCTTTTGGCATTTCACAGAGCTTTCACAAAAAAAAGTTCAGAGAGATGCCAAGAATATATTTGATACGGTGCGGGCGTATATAATCGGATAAGTTCACTAATCCACCAAATTTATTTTTTCAGTTAATTCCCCTCTCAAAAAAGTCCAACACTCTTAAATCTGGGCTTAAAACAAACACACTATCTTCCTTTGACCTCAATCCCCGATAAACTTTTTGAATCAATTCTCTTCGTGCTTTGTCCTTGTAAAACTCCCAATAGAACTGCGGTTTTGTTTTTGCCAAGATCCTCCAAAATAAATCTTTGACATCAGGATTAGGATATTTTGTAAAGATAATGCTCTTACATTCTTCTCCAGGAAAATCAAGGCCCCTCGAAGCTTTTGTTGAAAAAAATAAATCTATCTGCCCCTCTTTAAACCTTTGGACCCTCTTTTCTTTTTTATCTTTCTGTTGCAAATCTCTCAATTCCTCTCGAGTTATTAATTCATTTAACTTCAAATCTTGTTTTTCTTCTTTTGAAGGTAAATCCCCAAAACTATTAACATGAACCAAACACGGTTTTTCACAATTTTCTAAACATTTATTTAAAGCAATCAGATACTCTTCTCGATTTGTGCTTCTGTTTGAAAAATTTGAATATCTAAAGTCCTTTTCCAGTCCTGTTCTTTTTACTTTAATCTCCCCTTGCTGTTCAACCTCTGCCTCGACCACTTGGAAATCTTTCAATCCAAAAATATTCTTCAAAACATATTCCGAATGAAGCGTTCCAGACATCATTACCACAATTTTATTCTTCTCTAAAATCTGTTTTAATTTCTTCTCAAGATTGACTGTGATTACTTCTGCCAAAACTTGGTCCTCTTTTTTACTGAACAAAACAAAACTTTCATCTAAAAAACTTTCAAATTCTTTTGCAATCCTCTCAACATTAAAAAGATAGCTCTCTTCATCAACAAGATCCATAATCTCCGGATTTTTTATAAAAATTTTTAACAAGTCGTAAATTCCACTCCTCTTTAGCTCAACCACTTCTTCATTTATAATTTGGGATTTTACTTGTTCTGAGTTTTTAATCTGCTTTAAAATCTGTTTTATTTCTCTCCAAATTAACTCGTCGTTTTCGTTGAATGTAAAGTGATTTGTAATTGCCTTTTCTAATCTTTCTAAATTGATCAATCTCTTATTTGAAAAGCTATCTAAAAATTCATCGCATTCATCAATAACATCTAAATCTGTTTTCGGTTTTCTTCCAAGTAAATGTTCTAGCTGATATTTTAAAGAATTAAAAACAATCACATCTGAATCTACATACGAATGAAACTGTTCATAAAACCCACACCCCCTTTTTCTTTGATAAAATATAAAATCCTCGCCATTTATCCCCCGGTACTTTTTCTTTTCAGCATCTAAAAAGCTTTTTCCTTTCAACTCAAATCTTGAAGGTAAAGAAGGACTCCAGTAAGGGCAAGCCCCAGCAACAGAAACTCTCTTCACATCTTGAATTGTTGAAAAGTTTTTAATATCAATGTCGGGATTTTCTTTTAAGTATTGTTTAATTTTCCAAAGATTTTTCTCTTTAATTTCTATTTTACATGGAAGTTCAGAATTATCTGCAGAATTATCTTCTTCTAATTTTTCTTTTGGTTTATAAAAAATATCCTCTAAATTTGAGTCGATTTCTTTTTTTTCTTTTGGAATTTCAAAATTATTTTCTAAAAACACACACTGGTGGTTTTTCCTCCCTGTTATAACTTTAATTTTTAATTTTTTTCCGTCTGGTTTTTTAATATACTTTTTATTTTCATAATCTAATTGATACTGGTGTTGCAAATTTTTATTTGGCACAACAATCGCGGTTTTTCCTAATTTTCGCGCAAGATTTAGAGCAATAGCTGATTTTCCTGTTCCACAAACTCCGTGGATGAAAATTATCTTTTTCCCCTCTTTAATAAATTCTAAAATTTCATTGACAATATCTTGCTGTGTCTTCCCATTTGAAAAACAAAGAGGTTTCTGAAATTTATCTTCTGAAAAAAGAGACCATGTCATGGTTTAGAAAAATAAGAAAGCAGTTATAAATTTATTGGGTTGAGGATTCTTCAGAATCTCCCTCAACTTGGTAATCAGATAATTGTGTGAAACTTTCCCATTCTTCAGTAGCCCTTCTTGAGGTTGCTAGTGCCTCTTCAAATTGTTTTACTCTCCTCCTACAATGGTCTGCATTAGTTTGCGCACGTTGCCTAATCCTCTCGTTTAGAATACTTTCAACTTCCTCAACACTTTGGAGGTCTGGAGTTGCTTTTTCTCTATCAATTGTCCCCTAATATCCCTTTCCTTCTTTTACTATCGTGACATTTGCACAACCCATCGGTTCGGGAATTCTATATTCTCTTTCTAATCTCATAGATATGTTCTTATTCCCCCCTTTTTAAAAACTATTGTGTTAAAAAGTATATTTTAGAAAATCTGGCGCGAGCCGATTTTTGAGACAAAGTAAATTTTGCGAACTTGTGAGTGAATTAATTTTATGCTTTAGAATTCTCTAAAAATTTCTCATCTTTTCAATCAGATTCCCCCTGCTTCTCTCCTCTAAAATACCTTTCCTTTCAGTATAAGTTTCCTACTTTTTTCTTGCAGATTTAAAATTAAATTCAGGATGGTGGGTTCCGAACATTTTTACCCCTCCAACCCCCTCTTTTGCATAAACAACAATGTTGGGAATTTCATGATGGAATCTGAGTACAATCCTTTGTTCATTTTCTCCTAATGTTGATAAAATTCCTGTATGAAAAAACCTATCTTGGTATAATAATTCTAATTCCTCTACCATTTTTCTTGCATCTCTCTAATTTATCATATAATCTAAGAATTCTTTGTTGGGTTTTGGAATCTAATTGGGGGTTCATTGTTGCATAGCCACCTCTAGCAATCTCCTGTTCTCACTATAAAAGTTTAGGCTGTCTGTTATTTGAATTAAAATAAAAAATAAATTTATCCAAATAGAGCAGACAGTCCTTCTGCAGCAGGTGCTTTTTCTTCTTCTTTTGGTTTTTCTTCTGCCTTTGCTTCAGTTCCACTTGAACCTTGTGCAGGCGCAGCAGCAACCAAACTTGCACTTGCAAGTTCTTCGTCTATGTTCACACCTTTCAAGCTAGCAACAAGAGATTTGATTTGGCTCTCTTCAACTTGCACACCAGCAGCCGCAACAACCTTTTTCAGGTTTTCTTCATTCACTTCTTGTCCTGCTTTATGTAAAAGCAGTGCAGCGTATATGTTTTCCATTTAGTTTTCCTCCCCTTCAGTTTTATCTGTTGGAGTTTGAGTTACTAATGATTCTATTCTCCCAAAATATGGACGAGTTTCCCAAGGGAGTTTTTCATTAAAATTTATCTCATTAGAAATGTAAAATAATGCACCAAATCCGATTGCAAATAAACCTAAACCTACCAGGGGTTTCAAAATATCTCCTAATTTTGGCTCATGATAGTTTCTATTCATTTTTCTTCTCCCTTAATTTTTCTTCCGTTTCTTTTGCCTCAGCAGGTTCGTCTTCTTTTGTTTCTTCCACTTTATTCTCTTCTATAACTTCCTCACTTGGAGTTTCTTCAGCTTTTTCTTCTTTGATCACTGAAAACTTTTCAAGTGCCTTTGCATTTCTTTCTGCTTTACCTAATAAAAATTTAATTGTATCTTTTGAAACATAACCAAGTGAAACTGCAAAAGGCAACGCTCTTCCAAAAGCGTCTTTAAGTTCTTCGACGGTTTTTTCTCTGTCAATTTTAATCTCTGAATAAAGAATCTTGTTTTCTACATCAAAACCAACCAAGGGTATAAATCCAACTGAAAAAGGTTTAATGTCTAATTTTTGCATTATTGAAGCTGCACCCTCGGATATTTTTGTCCCCTTCTTAACAATTACTCTTGGTTCTTTAATCTCAATTTTCCCATCTTTAATTTGAACTTGAATTCCTAAACTTCCCAACTCTGAAATTGCTGGACCTGGAACTAAATCTGTTGGTCCTGCTTCAACTGAAATATCCTCAGGAGCTTCTTGACCAGCTTTACCTGAAGCAGGAGTTTTACTCCCCACTAATGTTCCTGCAAGGTCAAAACAATCTAAATTTGAGAATAAAATCGCAACATCTGATTTGATTTCTTTTTCTATTTTTTTAATTTCTTCATTTTTTGTATCTTCAATCGCAAGTAAAATCAAATTTTTCTTTGGAACTTTTACAATTGCCTTTCCTCGAAGCTTTTTACAAATCTTTTGAAAATGTGCCCCCGGAAGTCCTTTTATTGAAGCAATTAAAATAGTTTTATGACTTTTAATTAAACCCTCTAATTCCTTAACTACCTTTTTCTTTCCCTCTGAAACATGTGCTTTGTGTTTTTTCTCTGTCATTATCTTACTCCTATCTTTACAGGTTTAGTCATAGTGAATTTCATTTCGATATTCTTAACATTTTCTTTTTCCCGAGGGAAATTTTTCAGTAAAGTATTATATATTACCGTAACATTTTCTATAATTTCCGAATCGGTCATGTTTTCTTTTCCAACGGGAATTTTGATACTTGCTTCTTTTGCCCTAATCTTGACAGAATTATTTATTTTAGTTACTAAATCTTCAACAGCCCGATCATTTACATTCATTAGTAATCCTAATTGAGGAGACGGCATTTTTCCAACTGGTCCAAGAACCCTTCCAAATGTCAAAGCAACTTTTGGCATCACACTTGCCTGTGCAATAAAGAAATCATATTTATTTACAAGACCTTTTAATTTACTTTTATCTTTTGCATAAGAAGGAAATTTATCTGGTTGAATTGTATCTATTCGCTTATCCACTGTTTCTAAAAAACCACAAATCTTTTTATCTTTAACCTTGTGAGGCAGAGTAACAAACAAGTTTAATTGGGTTTTCTTTAAATCAAATTTTTGTAAATTTACAATTAAGTCAACTGTTTGTTCAAACTTCCGTTTTTTTTCCTTACGTAAAGTTTCTAATGCGTTTTTTAATTCTTCTTTTAATTCCATATTTATTCCACAGAACTCATTAGTTATTCCTCCTACTAAAGTAGTTCAAGCGGATAGATTTTTTAGAAAATCTTACTTTATAATGCTTTCGGTATAAATTTGGATAGATCTGTCTTTAATTTGATTTAATCTTCCAGGAGATCCTTGGATTGTAACTTTATCACAACAATTCTTAAAAAGAACAAATGAGTTAGTTTTTTGATGATATACTACTGTATTTGTGAAAAAAATTTCCCTCAAGAAAAGATTTTTGTAGGTTATTGGGATAAACAGTTGTTCCCTTTCGGTTTTAGAAGAGATCTTAAGAGAAGAGGGATAGCGGTGGATAGTCAAGGGAATCTAGTTTGTGATTTAGAAAGATATTCTATCTCCTCTGCTGAAAAGACTGAGGTAGAGGCACAAGACTTAGCTTTTCGTAGGGGGTTAGGAGCATTAGCATAAAATGGAACTTATAGCTTTACTTTCATCAGGGCAAGGAACTTGGGCACAGGTATCTGGTTTAATGAAGTATGGAGAATGGGAAAAAATAATTCTTTTAGGAGATGACTTTGCAAAAGGATTCAAACACGAAAAACAATTTGAATTTATTAAAGTTGATTTAAATCAAAAAATTAAGGAACTTAAAGAAGACTTCTCAAAAAAGCTTCAAGGAAAATTCGAAGGAATGGAAGTCGCACTCTCTATTGCATCTGGCGACGGCAAAGAACACATGGCGCTAATTTCAGCTTTAATTAATCTTCCAATTGGAATTCGATTCGCAGCTTTAACAAAAGACGGAGTTATTGATTTGTAAAATGTCTGAAGAATCACCCTCCCCTCTCGAATTAGCACGCAATTATTTTCAACGAGGTTTCAGGTGGCAAATTGATGAACATAGCGAGATGGGTTGGATTTCTCCTCCAAATTCAGATAGTTATTATTCAACCGAAAAACTTGAGGGATATAAAAAAGGAGGGGTCAGTTCAGAAGAGGGGGAATTGTCTGAGATAAGAGATGGATTAGACCTTCTTGGAGTTATTAATTCTTTAGCTGATTTTCCTTATTCTTCAGAAGGGTTTGAAACTTTTCATGCTGTTCCTATTGATTTTGAAGTGCAAGGAGTGTAAAATGAGAGTTAATCCTGAAGCATATCTCGGTTTATCAGAAGAACAACAAAGACAAGAGTTAGAGAGATTTCAAAGAAATGGTTATTCTGTTATCAAAGACCCATTAAATGGAGGGACGATTATTTATACGCCATCTAGAAAAAGATTTGTTGGACACAAACTCCAGAGAGAATTAGGATCATTAAGTGTAATCAACCCAGATAATCCTACTCATTTAGAGATGTTAGGAACTTTTAATTATTATACCCTTATTTGTTCTATACTTTCTAAACTCCCTTAATCTTCAACATTTTTTTCTCGCTTTTTCGTCCAACAACAAACGCCCTCGATCGTTCATGAGAATCTAAAACTTCAAAATCCTTCCCTAAATTTTTTACAAGTTCTTTTACAAACAATTCCATCTCTTTATCTGTAGGCATTCTTTCATAACCTAACCTCTGTCGAGCAAATCCTACACTCATAAAGCCCTTAATTTCAATAAACAACGGATTTGCTTTCTTAATTAATTGAACATATTTCGGAATCTGCTCAAAATTCATATTTAAATCTTTAACTAAATTCATTCGAAAAATAGTTCGAGTTTTCCCTCGAAGTTTAGACATAATCTCCAAACTTAAATTCAATTTTTTCCAAGCGTCTTTTTCAGAACTCCTATGAAACTTTTGATAAAGTTCTTCTTCAGGAGTATTTACTGAAATGTAAAGTTGCGTTGGAAGTTGGTTTTTCTTCTCAATTTTTTTTAACACTTTTGGATTTAATCCATTAGTAACTAAAAAAGAAGTCTTGCCCCTTTTTCTTAACTCTAAGATTAATTCTCCAATTTTTGGATATATAGTCGGTTCACCTGAAAGAGAGATTGCAAACTGCGAGGGCTCTTGCGCCTCTTCCCATTTTTTCATATTTGCTTTGCTTTTTGTTTTATGTTTTGTTTTAGGATTTATTTTAAATCCTTCTAGAAGTTTTCTTTGCTCCCTAATACATCCATCAATAATATCCGACGGAGAATCAATCTTACCTTGAATTTTTTTACCAATTGTATGTTCAATTGCTCTCCAACAATGCACACACTTGTTTTGACACCACATAACAGATGGAGTCATTTGACAACATCGATGACTATTAATTCCATAGAATTTTTCTTTATAACAAACTTCTTCTCCTCGCAAAGAACGCTTTGTCCAACGACAAATTTGAACTGCAGAATGATTTCCTACAACTCGATAATGTTGCTTTCTTAAAAGCTCTTGAATTTTTTTTGAAATCATAAAAATAAAAATAAAAAATATGTTTTAAATCTATTGAATAACATTACTTTTTTTTCTTTTTTGATTTTGCAGCAGGTTTTTTACCCTTTTTAGCAGCCATGGTCAGCCACCCCTTTTCAATTCTTTAAATTTACAAGTAATTAATGTTTAAATACTTTTAGAAAAAACTGAAAGCCCACTTCAGAATTAGGACTAAGAACAACCCAAAGATAAAATAATTCATTCCCCTAAAAACTCTCGTTGCAAATTTTTTTGATTGTGAAATACCCAAAATGGTTAAATAAAAAAATCTCCCTCCGTCGAGAATTCCAACAGGAAGCATATTAAATAATGCTACTAAAATATTAATCAAAAATATCCACCAAAATAAATAATAAAAAAATTCTGAAATTCCAGGATATCTTGGGGAGTGCCAGACATTTCCTCGAAGATACAAATTTTTACTTTGAAAAGAAGAAAGAATATGAATTCCCTCTTCAACAAAGAAGTTCTGAGGTTTTGTTGAAACAATTCCTAGCCACGGTTCTTCTTCTGAATTTGGTTTAACACCCAAAACTAATTCTGTTTCATTATCCATTGTTTTTATTTTTATTTTCTCTCCAGGATTATACCTCTTTATTTCTTCACTTAACCCATTCAGATTTGTAATTTTTTGATTATTTACCTCCAGAATAATTCCTCCAAGATTAGATCTTATTGCAGGAGCATCATAATATAGGAGTAATTCATCTTCATCTAAAATATTTCTTACTCCAACAAATGTTTCATTTGCAGTTTGTATGTCTGAAAAGTTTCCAGTATTTACTAAATCTAAAACTTGACTCACCGAGGGAGTTTCTAGTGAAATTCCATTAACTGAAACAATTTGAGAAGCAGGTACAATGGCAAAAGCATAATCATAAAATCCAACTCCTGACGCAGTAAACATTGTTGAAAAATAAATACCCATAATGATAAAACAAAAAACTGCGACGAGAACATTTGCAAACACTCCTGCACTTAAAACACTCATTTGCTGAAACTTTGATTTTGAATTCATTTGTTTTTCATCTTGTTCTACAAATGCCCCAAAAAGTGCGGGGAAATATTTGAAAAACGCAAAGCCTGTACTTTTAATTCTAATTCCCGAAGCCCTTGCAAATATACCGTGACTTAATTCATGCATCGTTGCTACAATTAAAATCGCAAAAATAAAATATACAAAATAAAACGCAGGAAACACATCTCCTAATCCAAACAACTGCGGAAAATATGGAATCAGAGGCATTACAGGAGGGGCCCTTATCTGTTCTGAAATTGGCGTTGTTAAATAAATATAAACACTCTTTATAATTAAATAAATAATTCCTGCCATAAGCAAATATCCTACAAACACAGAAACATAACTCAAAAAATAAATTATCTTTTTGTATTTCTGTCCAATCTTATCTATAAATTTTACTCCCCACTGGGTTTTATAAAGAATCAGCGAACCTTCTTGTGCAAGATTTTTTCTTTTAAAATAAAGAAATAGGGAAGTTCCTATAAAGAACACTACCAAAAACAAAATATCATAAAATACTAAACTCATCTAACCCTCTATTTTTTCTTTAATGGTCTAAATGCTTTTTTCTGACACTTTCTACATTTAACTTTTCCATTAAGTATTTTTATCGGGGCTGCTCGAATTTTGCTTTTACAATTTTTACAAACAAATATGTTCTTGAATAATCGTGCTTGTGCCTCTGGAATTTTTGCCATTTTATTTATTGTTATATACTAAGAATTAATTTGGTGTGTTTTTAAAGTTTCCTCTTAACAATCTTTTCGCCTTCAATATCCCAATATTCGCAATTTCCCCCTTCTTCTAGAGAATTGAAAACATCTTCTTCTGGACACGCAACATCAAGAGTTTCAAAATTTTCTAAATCCATTAAACTCACTGATTTATCTGCTTTAGATAGAACCTGTGCTTTTCGTTTGTCCACATTCGGAACTTCTAATCTATCATGTCCAGGCACAACAAAAACTTTTTTATTCCCTGAAATAATCCCAACTGCCTCTATTCGGCATTTTGCATGACCATGCTTCCCTGTTTTTGAAATATCAATCTTCCGTACAATACACGCATCGCCATCAACAATAATATTTGTACCTACTTTCGCCTCTGTTGCATTAATAATCTTTAAAACCATAACATCAAAAAAATAATTGAGTTTATAAATATTTGCGAATTTCTAATTCCGTAAAAAGAGTTTTGTTTAAACTTCCCTAAACTTTAAAAACACTTATTTTCTCATCAGTTCATGACACTTCAAAAAAATGATTTTATTGAAATTGAATTTATTGCAAAAACCAAGGAAGGAAATTTATTTGATTCAAATATTCCCGAAGAATTAAAAAAAATAAATCCCCAAGCAAAAGCAAAACCATTCTTATTTCCTTTAAACCAGGGAATGTTTATTCAAGGAGTAGATGATTTTTTAGTTGGAAAAGATTTAGGAAAATATACTATTGAACTTCAACCAGAAAACGCATTTGGAAAACGAGACTTAAAATTAATTCAGGTAGCCTCTTCAAACATGTTCAAAAACCAGAAAGTCCAACCTTATCCTGGAGCAGTTTTTAATTTCGATAACCGACTTGGAAAGGTTCTCTCTGTTTCAGGGGGAAGAGTTAGAATCGATTTCAATCATCCTTTAGCAGGAAAAGAAGTTATTTATGAAGTTGACGTAAAACGAAAAATTGAAACTCTTGAAGAAAAAGTTAAGGCATTGATTGATTTCTTTTTTAGAAAGGAGTGGGACTTTAAAATTCAAGATAATATTTTAAATCTTAACGTCGAGCCCAAGTTTAAACAATTTGTTGAACTTTTCAAAGATAAATTTAAGGAAATTTTAGACTTAGATTTAAATGTAAAAGAACTAGTTGAAAAACCCGCAGAACTAAAACAAGACGAAAAGAAGTAGATAATATCAAAAAATCACAATAATCCTTATAAACAATATTTAATCATTTAACTTATGGAAGAAATTTACGAAAAAGAGGAAAATTCCCAAAGACAAGGAAATCCCATTAGTCCTCAGATTACTCCACACAAATTTCCAGGGGGAGTTAGCCCGGAAGTTGCAGAAATTGATAGAGAATTAGAAGAGTTATTAAGAAAACAATCAGCAAAAATAAAAGTAATTGGTGTTGGAGGGGGAGGAAATAATTCTTTAGGTCGAATGAGAGAGATTGGAATTAAAGGCGGAGAATTAATTGCAGTAAACACCGATGCACAAGATTTACTTTATGCAAATGCTGACCAAAAAATTTTAATTGGACGAGAATTAACCCAGGGTCTTGGTGCAGGAAGTAACCCTAAGATTGGTGAAGAAGCTGCAAAAGAATCAGCTGCAGAAATTAAAAAGAAAATTGCAGGAGCAGATATGATATTCATAACTTGCGGATTAGGAGGAGGAACAGGTACAGGAGCAGCACCTGTTATTGCGAATCTTGCTAAAAAACAAGGAGCATTAACAATTGGAATTGTAACATTACCTTTTACAATAGAAGGCCAAAAAAGAGTTGAAAATGCAATGGAAGGTTTAGAAAGAATGGAATCTGTTGTAGATACTTTAATTGTTATTCCAAACGACAAACTTTTAGAGCTTGCACCCGAGCTTCCACTTCACACTGCTTTCAAAATCGCCGACGAGATTTTAACAAATTCAGTTAAAGGAACTACTGAATTAATAACAACATCTGGTTTAGTAAACCTTGACTTTGCTGACATTCGTGCAGTAATGTCTGACGGAGGAGTTTCTTTAATTGGAATGGGCGAATCAGAATCACAGCAAAGAGCAATCGAGGCAGTCGAAAAAGCAATTAACAATCCTCTTTTAGATGTGGATATCTCAAATGCAACAGGAGCATTGGTAAATATTATCGGAGGGCCGGACATGAGTTTAGAAGAATGTAGGATAATCATGGATTCAATTGGAAAACGACTTGACCCTAACGCAAAAATAATTTGGGGAGCACAAATTTCAGAAGACATGGAAAAAACAATCCGTGTTTTATTAATTGTAACTGGGGTAAAAAGTTCACAAATCCGAGGAGACTCAAAATCAATTGATGAATTAAAACACCAAGAAATCGAAGACGAACTGGGTATAGAATTTTTTGAATAAAATGGGGTTACTTAGACCGCGTCCAAAATTTAAGATTGGCGAAACTGTTCTTGTTGAATCCTTGCCTCATTCACCTGAAATAACAATGAAAAGAGAATTGTTATTAATTGATGTGAGAAGGTATGGTACAGATTCTTCTAGTGGTGAGAAGTATTGGCATTATGGAGGAAGATTATTTGCTCCAGATTCTGATACTCAAAGTAGATATCCCTTAAAATTTGTAAGGAGTACTCACTGGAATTTTGTTAGAGAGAGTAGACTGGTTTCCTTAAGAATATTATAGTCTCCCAAAAACTTTTAAACTACTTTCTCGAATCTAAAACATGAAAAAATATTTAATTTCATTAAAATCATTTTTTGTTCAGTGCTCGCGTGTTTGGAAAATTCTAAGAAAACCTTCAAAAAAGGAATTTGAACAAATCGCCAAAGTTTCTGCAATAGGAATTCTTCTCATTGGATTGTTTGGCTTTTTAATTTCAATTTTACTTAAGTCATTTACTTAACGCAAATTTTATAAACCCCGATTTTCAATTAATTATACTGCTTCTTAAAAGTTCAGAAGTAGTGAAAACAAAATGATATTTATTATTAAAGTTACAACAAACAAGGAAGAGAAAGTTGTTGAGATGATTGCAGATAGAGCAGCGAAGAAAAACATAGAAGTTTACTCTGTTTCAAGACCTCACGGTTTAAGAGGTTACATTCTTCTCGAGGCTGAAAATAGAGAATCTGCAGAAGAAGCAGCATTTAATCTTCAATATGTTAAAGGAATAATTGGAAAAACAATTGAATACGAAGAAGTCCAAAATATGTTAGAACCTTCTGTGGAAGCAATTTCAATCGAAGAAGGAGATATTGTAGAATTGATTGCCGAACCATTTAAAAAGGAAAAAGCTAAGGTTACAAGAGTAGACAAACAAAAAGAAGAAGTAACAGTAAGTTTGTTAGGAGCCGTAGTTCCATTACCTGTTACAGTTAAATTAGATAATGTTCGAGTTATCCGAAGAGAAGAAAATGAAAATGAAGAAGAACCTGAAGAAGATCACCAATTTGGACACGGAGATGGTCCTGCAATCGGAGGAATATAATGCAAATTAAACTTTTAGTCGAAGGTGGAAGCATGAGTCCTGGTCCTGCCTTGAGCCAAAAACTAGGCCCCGCAGGGATAAATATTGGACAAGTTATTTCTAAAGTTAATGAAGCCACAAGTAATTTTAAAGGATTAAAAGTTCCAGTTACCTTAGACGTAGATACAAAAACAAAAACATTTGAAATTGAAATTTTTTCTCCACCTGTTTCAGAACTAATAAAAAAAGAATTAGGTTTAGAGCGAGGTTCTGGACTTCAGGAAAAAGAAAAAGTAGCAAACGCTTCAATAGAACAAATGATTTCGGTCGCAAAGACTAAACTTCCAAACATGTTATGTAAAGATTTAAAATCCGCAGTTAAAACTGTTGTAGGAACTTGCGTAAGTTTAGGGGTGCTTGTAGAAAGTAAAGTTGCTTCAGAATTTGAAAAAGATATTGAAAGCGGAAAATACGATAAAGAGATTCAATCTGAGAAAACAGAAACTTCCCCAGAGAAAAAGAAACAACTTCAAGAATATTTTAATTCAGTTAAATCAACTCAAGAGAAGATTAAGAAGGAAGAAGAAGCAAAACAAGCTGAGGCAGAAGCTGAAAAAGCAACTACAGAGTCAAAAGAACCTAAACCAGAAGCAAAAGCAGCTCCTGTTCCTGAAAAGAAATAATTTATAAACAATTTATTTTTCATGATTATAGGGGGTTGTAGTGTAGCCTGGTTAGCATTGCAGGTTTGGGACCTGCCGACCCCGGTTCAAATCCGGGCAACCCCATTTTTACGATGGCAACAAAAACAAAAAAAGTAAAATCATCTGGAAAATTCGGAGCAAGATACGGAAAAAAAGTTAGAGAAAACTTTACCAAAGTAGACTCTAAACAAAGACAAAAACAAATTTGTCCTTTTTGCAAAAAACCAGGAGTTAAAAGAACTTCAAAAGGGATATGGAATTGTAAAAAGTGTAATAAGAGATTTGCTTCAGATACCTACTCACTCAATATAAAATGACAGCTTACAAATGTTTCAAATGCGGGAAGAAGACAGCAGAAGAAAAACTTAGAAAAAGATTTGTTTGTCCAAGTTGTGGATGTAAAATCTTCAACAAACCTAGGGTAAACTCAAGGAAATTAAAGGCAATTTAAAATGACTAAGGATTCTCAAATTCAAGAAATGCAATTACTAGAGCAAAATTTGCAAAACATACTGATGCAAAAACAAGCATTCAACATGGAACTTGCAGAGTCAAATTCTGCACTTCAAGAACTTCAAAAAGCAGGAGAAGAAGTTTACAAAATAGTTGGAGGATTAATGTTGAAATCAGATAAATCAAAAGTTTTAGAAGATCTTGAAAACAAGAAAAAGCTTTTTGAATTAAGACTTAAAAATTTAGAAAAGCAAGAAATTACTTTATCTGAAAAAGTGGACTTAATTAGGCAAGAAATTCTTAAAGAAAGAAAGTAAATATATTCAAAACATTAGAAATCTTTATAAATTCTTTATAATTCGTTTAACCATGGTTTTTGATAAAATAAAAAAAGCACTGTCGCAAAATTCAGATGGATTTCCAGATAATGAATATCTTGAAATTGATTTTAGCGAGGAAGAAAAAGATAAAAAAGTTTCTGTAAAGTTATTTGTACTTCATGATTATGAAGATGTTCACAAAATTTTAGAGGCAATTCGAGGAGGTTATACTATTGTCGTAATTGATATTAAAACACTAAGACAAAAAGACCCTATTGAGTTAAAAAGAGTTATTTCTAAAGTTAAAAAAACAATTGATGCAATTGACGGAAGCATTGCGGGATTTGGAGAAAATCTTGTAATCGCAACACCTGCATTTGCAGTAATCTCAAAAGATTCTTCTTTAAGAAAAGAACATTCAGACGCAGAGAGATTTGAATAAAATGTTAATAAATGCTTTAGGTTATCCCTTAAAAAGAGGAATCCATGTTGGCCCAGACGTAATAAATAGGCAATCAATGATTTATTCTATCGAAGTTGATGGAGATACTTTTTCTGCAAGAGGTTATGATGGTTTTGTGCACATAACTAATTTTGAAGATGCTGCAAAAAATTTTACTCCTCTTTCTGTTCCATTAAATCAAGTAAGGTTTCTCAATGAATTGGTAGAGATTGAATAATCTTAAAAACTCTTTTACCCTTTCTGTTTTATGAAAACTCTTTTCATTCCAGTTTATTCAACTCAAAAACTCCAGAACCTTAAAATTCTCTCTAAGAAACTTCCAAAAAACATCGCGATTTTTTATTCTGTCCAGTTTAAAACTCAGGCAGAAGAAATTAAAAATTATTTAAAAAAATCAAAAAGCATCTCTCAATTTTCTCAAATTCTTGGTTGTTCTTCTCCTAAAATTTCCCCGTCGACTAAAGCAGTTCTCCTAGTCGGATCCGGAAAATTCCACGCATTAGCTTTAAACTTAGAAACCCCCATATTCCTTTTTTCAGATAACAGACTTTCCAAAATTGATAAAAAAGAATTTGAACACTTGAATAAAAAGAAGAAGGCAGCATATCTAAACTTTTTAAATTCTGAAAAGACTGGAATTCTCATTTCAACAAAACCAGGTCAGCAAAATTTACAAAAAGCAGTTTATTTCAAAAAATCCTCCCCTAAAAAACAGTTTTATCTTTTTTTGGGAAACAACTTAACTCCCTCAGAATTTGAAAATTTTCCTGAGATAAAATCGTGGGTAAACACTGCATGCCCAAGGTTATCGGAAGATAATGCGAGAATTGTTAATCTCGGAGATTTGTCAGAATATTTTTAAAGTATTTTATTTCTTCTGATTTATGCTTTTTATTCCTCTTCAAAGCCTGAGAATCTTATTCCCCCCTTTAGATATAAACGGAATAGAAGAATTATTAAAACACCTCTCTACTTTCCTTCCAATAAACATTCATTATCTTTACAAAACTCATTGTGATTTAAGGCATCGCCCCGAAGATTTATCTGAAATCGCTCCTTAACACATCTTATTCTCAATTTAGGGGCGCGATTAGATACTTAGAAAATTTAGGGGATTCTTTTCCTTTTGAAACAGAGAGATTGAATGAATGGTTTAATCAATTAATTTTTATCCCCCTTCCCTCTGAAAAGGTGGCTTGCATTAAAGAATCAATAAGAGATTATTTTGAATCTAAACATTAGCAATACTGAATACTGTTTTCAAGGCTACAATTATTGTTGCAGGAACAAATAAAGTAAGCAATGCCCCAAAAACAGAAGTTACAATATCCCCCAGCCCGATTCCAATCAGAGAACCTTTTACACTTTCCATTCCAAATTTACTAACAATAACTAAAATCGCTCCAGCAACCATAAATGTTTGAGAATCTTTACTTGTAACATTCAAGAAACCTACTGCTAATCCAAATATAACCAAAATCGCATAAATCTGTGGACTATGTTGAGTCAAAGCAGGAATTGGAAGCAAAGTTGTCGAAAGCCCTATTAATATAGCTAGTACAACCCCCACCAAAAATGTCCACGCTCCAACAGAGTTCTCTTTTGATTTAATCATCTTATTAATCGATCTTTATTCTATATAAATGTTTTTACTTCTTCCTTTATTTATATTCTTCACAATACAAATATTTATAAACCTGCGTAACTGCGAAATTACAACAAAATGAAAACAAAACATTTCGCATCGTTGATTGCATGTTTATTCTCAATAATTTTAATTGCAGGATTAGCAAATGCAGCAGTTTTTGAAATGGACTTAATCTCTGTCCCTCAAAACATTTCTCATGATTCTACTTCATTTTCAGTTTTATTTAATCTAACTTACACCGGAACTTCAAGTTCTATCTCTATTGATTTATCTGATTCCGCTATTAGTGCAGGTCAAGCAACAATTACTTTTGATTCTGACCAGGTGAATTTATCTCAGAATGAAGTTAAGGTTTTGAGTGCTACTATTAATTTTAATGCTTATCAAGTAGGAAACATCGCAGGATCTATTAAAGCAGTTCCTTCTTCAGGAACAGAAATTATCAAAACATTCTCAGTTCCAATCTTATCTTCAAAAGAATTAACTGTAGCAAATGTTGCAGTTTCTTCAGGTTCAACTGTTGCAAATGTTGCAATAAAAAATTCAGGAAATCAACCTTTATCCAATATTCAATTAACAAAATCCGGAGATTTCTCTGCCTCTTTATCTACCTCCACTATCGCTTCTTTAGCCGCTGGAGCATCTCAAACAATTACAGTTACTATTCTTGAGGATTTAGAAGACTTAGAGATAGGAGCAAACACATTGACAATCACTGCAACAGCTTCAGACGGAACAGCTGATTCAGGTGTTGTATCTGTTAATGGAAAATACTGTAATTATGAAAACAACGGAAATTTAAAGTTAAGTAATTTAGAAGTAGATGTTAATTCTGGTTACGGAAACAATGAAGAATGGTTTGCATTTGATGAGATTGAAGTTTCATTAGATATTGATAATAAAGGAAACGACGATATTAAGAATATTGAAATTGAATGGGGACTTTATAATACTGTAACAGGGAACTGGATTGTTGATGACAAAGAAAGTGACTTTGACTTAAAAGATGGAAAAGATAAATCTGTAACTTTCACTTTTATTTTAGATAAAGACATTGATGAATTTGAAGATGGAGATTTTGTCTTCTATGTTAAAGCAACTGGAGATGATAAAGAATTTGGAGGAAACGAAACTTGCGTAAGTGATTCTATTGCAATTGATGTACAAGTAGAAAGCGATTTTGTAATCGCGAGTGATGTTCAGATTGATAACAGCGATTCTGTTCAATGTGGTTCAACAATTCAAATTTCAGGAGAGGTTTGGAACATTGGTTCAGATGACCAAGATGAAGTATCTGTCGATATTTTCAATAGTGAATTAGGAATTGACGAACGATTTGATATTGGAGACATCGATGCTTTGGATAGTGAAAAAATGGATATCTCATTAAAAATCCCTTCAAATGCAGAATCAAAAACTTATTACTTAAGATTACAAGTTGTAGATGAAGACGGCGATGTTTATGAAAATGACTACGATGATGATTTATCTGAATCTTTTTTAGAAATAAAAGTAACTGGATGTTCTTCAAGTGCTTCAATTGCTTCTATCTCAGCAGTTTTAGAATCCGGCGGAAACCCTGGTGAAGAGTTAGTAGTAAAAGCAACTGTAACAAATACAGAGTCATCAACTCAAACTTACACTTTAAATGCAGCAGGTTATTCAAACTGGGCAACATTAGGCCAGGTTTCACCTCAAACATTCACTCTAAGCTCAGGTCAATCTCAAACAGCTTATGTAACATTAAATGTAAATGACAACGCTGAAGGAGATAAATTATTCTCTTTAGAGTTAACATCTTCAAAAGGAACAATGACCCAACCAGTTTCAGTTTCAATTAGTTCTGGAAGTTCTGGAATCACAGGAGCATTTATCGGAGCAAATAACTGGTACTTATGGGGAATTGGATTACTTAATGTAGTTCTTGTAGTAATAATTGTAATTGTAGCAATCAGAGTTGCTAGAAGTTAAAATGGTAAGTAGAATAATCACCTATGCTTGCCCTCATTTAAATTCTATTAATTCAGCAGAAGGTTTTACCCCCCAAACCACAAGGGGCGAAGTTCTTTTAAGATTGAGCGTTAACTCTATAGGAGATGAAGATGTATTTATTGAGTACTGTCCTAAATATAAGAAGGACAACCCTCCTCGTTGTGATCTTCTTAGAAAAGATTGCCCCCTTGTATAATTAATCAATCTTATCACCCCAAATTTCCAAATCTTTTTAATCTCCAAATTCTTATTTATCTTATGAAACAAACTAATAATATTTTATTTCTCTGTCTTAGATACCTCTTACTTCTTTTAATCGCAGTTCCAAATTTTTATCTATTTTACAAAATCCTAACTCCGCTAACCTTACAGGTTTCGTATTTTTTACTTAGTTTATTTTTTCAAGTAGAATTAATTAACAACACCTTAATTATCTCAGAATATTTCATAGATATCATCCCTGCGTGCGTAGCAGCCTCAGCATACTATCTTTTACTGATTCTGAATCTAACAATTCCTATGCAAACAAAACAAAGAATTAAATTAATCCCCCTTTCTTTACTCATTTTATTTTCTTTCAACATTGTAAGAATCTTTATTTTCTCAATTCTATTTGTAAATGATTTCGTCTTCTTTGAAGTGCTTCACTATTTTTTTTGGTATTTCTTAAGCATATTTATCGTCGTTGGCATTTGGTTTTTTGAAACAAAGATATTTAAAATAAAAGCCATTCCATTTTATACAGATATAAAATTTTTAATTAAACAACTCCGATGATAGCTCTCCTATTTGATTCCTTAACTGAATTTTTTCTTTCTTTAATTGGACAAATTGGCTATTTTGGAATATTCTTATTAATGACTATTGAAAGTTCATTCATCCCTTTCCCAAGCGAAGTCGTTTTAATTCCTGCAGGAGCACTTATCTCCTTGGGAAAAATGAATTTTTTCTTTGTTTTCTTAATGGCGTTGTTGGGTAGTTTAACTGGGGCATTAATTAATTATTTTCTAGCTTTAATCCTTGGGAGACCGCTAATTGAATTACTTATATCTAACTACGGAAAATTTTTAGGGCTCTCCTTAAAATCTCTTCATAGATCTGATTTATTTTTTAGAAAAAACGGAGAGATAACTACATTCATAGGGAGATTAATTCCAGTAATTCGTCAATTGATCTCTCTTCCAGCAGGGTTTTCTAAAATGAATTTATTCAAGTTCTCTTTATTTACTTCATTAGGCGCAGGAATCTGGTCGTTTATTTTAATTTTCTTAGGTTATTTATTTGGGAATAATATCGATTTAATAAAACAAGAATTAAATTTAATAACCTGGAGCACCCTCGGAATTTCTTTAATTGTCTTATTGATTTACTTTAAACTTCACAATCGAGAATAAATCTCCTTTAAAACTTCTAAGTCAAATCTTTCTGTAACCTTTAAAATTTCACAATCGTTTATTCTTAATTCATAACAAAAAGGACTTATTTCTTTAACCTCATTTTCTTCCCCTTCTGTTAGATAAAGATACATATAATCTGAATTTTCACTGCACCCTAAACTTTGATTTACTTGTAATGTTGTTCCACGAATCTCTAAAACTTTTTGTAAGTTTCCTACTGAAATAGATCCGTCTCCATTGCAGTTAAACTCACTTGAACTATTAATAATTGCAACTGGAAGGAAATTTAAATTCCCACTTATCTCCAATTTCACCTCTTTCGCTGTTTTTTTTGGGTTGCCCCTTAAATAATAACTATATTCTACTGGTTCACCATAATATAAAATCGGGAAAGTCGCTTCATAAAAAACTAAGCTCCCCATACTAACTGTTTTAAAGTCAATTCCTTCATAGTTAAAGTTTAATCTAGATTGACTAAAATAATAACCTCCAAAAACAAGTAGCACAAGAATAGAAATTCCAATTAATATGTATTGTAATTGTTTATTTTGTTCGTCTAATTGTTTCTTGTTCATTTTAAATTAAAAATTTTATATAAGACTTCATCAGTTAATCTACTTAAATCTTCCTCTTTTCCTTGGATGAAAATACAATGGTTCTGTTGTTTTATTCCAGAACTTTCTGCCTCTTCTATGATTATCAAGTTATCTTCACAACTTTTTATTGGAAATTCTTCTGAACAGGAAAAACCCTCGGGACAAGCATACTGAACTCGGGTTATAAAATATTGTAAATTTCTATAAATTTCTACTTCAGCGTCGCTGTTTTCCGAATAAATATATAATGGTTTATTTAAATAATCATTGACCCTTAAAGATAAATCTGCTGTTGAATTTGTTTCTAAAGGATTATATAAAAATATTAATGAGTTGTCTTGAAAGTTAGTTCTCCAATACCCTGAATTATAAACAAATTCATTTCCATTAAATTCTACTTTTTTTTGAGAAGTTTTTTCACTTGTTTGAAAAGAATATCCTACAATACTCAAAAGAACCATGGAGACAAGAACAATCCCAATTATGATTTGATTTCGTTTTTGTTTGTTCTGTTTTTCTTTAATAGAATTAATTCTTCTCATCTATTAAAAAAATAAAATGACTATAAAAATGTTTTTCTTATAGTTCTCACACTCAAGAAAAAATAAAATAAATAAAAAAAAGAAAAAAAGGAAAAATAAATTTCCTTTATTTAAGCTGTTGTTGTAACCAATTCAGCGCTAGTTGAAGATGTACCTACATACTTCTTTCCTGCAGTTGTATCTACAGTTTGAGTAGTCACGTAAGTAGCAGCATTTTGTGTGTCTGCAACATCATAACCTGCAACAAGCAAAGCAACCTTACCAGTTGTGTAAGCATCGCTAAAGCTCTGTATCAAAAATTGACCAGAACCAACACTTGTAGCATCTGTGAAACTTGCTCCACAATATGCACCACCTAACAATTTAGCAGCAACTGAGTTAATACATGATCCACCTACAACAATTAAGTTTTTGTTTGAAACAGAATTAACTTCTGAATCTTTAACCAAAACCTCACCTAAGCTTGTAGCTGAAGTAGTTGTTGAGCCGGTTGATATAGAAGCATCTGGAGCAGATACATAAATCTCTCCATATGACTCATCACCGTGGTACACCACATCTAAATTATACTGGTCTTGACTCTTGTCCCATAGAAGTTCAGTAGCTAAATCAGAATAGATAAAGCTTCTATAAACATCTGTGTTTTCAACTTCAAGGAATGTTGTTGACTCTCCTAAAACATCACTTACATGAGGTTCAGCAGTTGTAGCTGAATTCCATCCAAGAACAGCAGTAACATCAGTTCCACTTCCGATGTTTCCACTTTTGTCTTCTTCATCGAAAACAAGGTAGAATGAAGTAGCGTTGTGTCCTGTTTCTCCTGCTAATGAGAAGTTTATAGCTCCCCAACTTAAAGTGTTATTTGCCTCTTCATGAGGTAAGTAAACCATCATTCCTTCTGCTGAGAACAAAGTTGTAAAGTTAACATAAGCGTTTCCACGAGTAATATTAACTGTCTTTAAGTCTTTGTTAATTGCATTAATATTTAATTCAACACTTCCAATAGTTACACTATCTGCAGTTCCATCCCATTGAACTTCTTCACCAGAAGTCCAACTATCAGATTCTGCATATTGAATTTTTGTTTTATTAATTGCACCACTACTTGCTTCTGAGAAACTTGTAGCTTTAACCAAATAAGACTCTGCATTACTTCCATCATTGTATGAAGCAACAAAATACGAATCTGTGTCTCCATCAAAGATTAACTCAGTAGAACTTGTAGTTACTAACCTGTGTGTAGCATCTTTACCTGTTCCGTTGAATTGTCCAGCGACAGTTCGATATAATATGTTTATATCTGCTGTAGCACCTTTCATTGGGAAATTGTCAAGATAAACATACTCACTTGCTCCTTTAACAGAAATTGTTTCTTCCTCAGGATAGTACATTCCAGCCATAGATAATTTAACTGCTCCAAAACCAGGCATTAAAACCTCACTATCTGGAGTTATAAATAAGTCATCTTGTGCTTTCCACTCAATAACTACCTTATCTAATTTTCCTGCTGCTGTGTTTGTAAAGAAAGCTTGTAGATCAGATACTGAATCATCATTTAACTCAATATCGTTTCCGTGTTGAAGAACAAGTTTTCCTGTTCCAATACTAAACTCTACTCTACTTACAGAACCTGTTTTTGAGTCATACATAATATCTTTGATTCCAACATAAGCTCCACCACTCAATTTTTGAGTTTGTGCTTCTGCTAGAGTATTTGTAGTTTCTCCATTAATGTTAAGTTTTGCTTCACCAGAACCAATGAAAGCCACTGATACTTCGTAAGTTTTTCCATTAACATCAACACTTACAGATTCTCCTTCTGTTACAGTTGCAGTGTTAGCTGAATCTAATAGATTAAGAGTAGTTCGGTTTGTTATACTTAAAACATAATACTCCTTACCCATTATAACTATATCACTGTTTGTTAAGTCTGCCCATTCAGGATTATCAGTCATATCAAGAGTATAATTCATTACATATGCACCGCTTGATATACTAATTCCTACTGTAGGAACATCATCTTTATAGTCTCCATCTTCCCACATAGTCAAAGATAAATTTGCTAACTCAATTTTTTGAGT
>CAZUQL010000003.1:0-29740 GCA_964622565.1 Candidatus Woesearchaeota archaeon
AAAACCTTAAAGGTTTTTTCTTTAATGCATCACGAACCGTTTCTCTTATTACCCATACCCCTAAAGGAATTTCATATCCTTTTCCGATTTCCCTGAAAACAATTGCTTTAGACTGCCTTCGCTTATCAAACAAAAATTCAGCTACAGCCAGTCTTGAAGCATAATATGCCCCAGAAACATCAGAAGCATAATTTTTTCTTCCATAAAAATCCTCAAAATCAGTAGATGCTTTAATCCCCAAAGAAGGATTCCACGAACTTCCAGGGAGATAAAATTCAAAAAGCTCAAAACTCCAAATAAAAGGAAATAAAAGAATAACATATTGATTACCTAAAAACTCTCCAAAAAAAAGTTCATAAGAATCAAGAAGACTATAACTTTTAACACCTTCTAAAATCTGCTTTCCCAAAACATCATCTGTCGCAGTAATCGACCACCTCGTCGGGACAAGTCTTTTATTTTTCTTCAAACCCAAAACCCCCACACTCAAAATCTTACTTAAATTATACTCACTCAAATTATGATTATACAAAATTTTCATTGCTTCGCAAGCTTTAATTTCGTCGTTCATCATTTTGTCTAACCTCTGACTAACTTTAACATTTGAAACAATTTTAGCATCTTTAAGCGAAGCATGCATTCCATGACCAGTAAGAACCTTATCCTGAATTTTTTGCGTATTAAAATTATCCTTCAATTTAATTTCCACATCAACAGGTTTAGAAGCAATTGCAATTTCTTTTGCTAACTCTAAAAACTTTTTATTCAAACGCGCATCTTTTGCTTGACTTTGAAATCTTGAATTTAATAAACTCTGTCGTAAGTTTAACACCTCAGATATTCCAAAATTATTTTCAGCCCAATATTTTTCTGCATCATAAACCCACGCATTTTCATCTCTCTCAATCGGACTCAAAATTCCCACATTCATCAGAGGATATTTCAATTTACTTCCAATAAAAACACTCGGAGGCGAGATAGTATCAATCTCTGAAACTCTCCGAAATTCTCGATATTTGAACTTAACTTCTGCAAGCTTTTTAATCACTTCAAATTTAATATCATTAGGATTCATAAAAGAGAAAATCACCCAGAGTATAATAATATTTATATAATTCAAAAGCACGATTAAGATATGAATCTTAAGAGGAGAGCAGAACAAAAAGAAGTTTATGCGAAAAATGAAGCGCAGTGGATATCTTAAGGTAGAAGAGGGCAAATCGTATCAATTGGTCTCTTAGGAAAACCAACTTTTTATAAAAATTGGGCAGAGTATAACCAAACAAACCCTGAACAAGAACTATTCTTCGGAACTGGGCCCTATGTAAAACAAATTCCTGAAAAAAAATTAGAACAACTCACATTAAATCTTACTTAAATCCAACCTGCTTTGAAAATCCCCTCATTCTCAATAACAAATTTCATTTCTTTTTCTCCTAAACTTCGATGCTTAAGCAAAACCGCTTTCCTTCGACTTCCCTCTTTCTTCAACTCAATAATACACTTACTCCAATATTTGAACAAATCACCTCCCACAATATTAAACTCCCTCTCAAACTCCGGCTTCCATTCTTCATCTTTAGTAAACCTTCCATAAACTTGATTTGTAATTAGAACAGGAATTTTCTTTTTTCTTGCAATTTCAGCCAGACACCTCATTTGCTTTGCAACTTCACGATTTACTTGTTTAATTTTTTCATCTTCTTTTGAATGCACTGCATCTCCTAATTCTAATCTATAAAGCATCGCCATTCCATCAACAACAATCAAACCAATTTGAGATTCTTTCAACGTCTTCAAAAGTTTATCAAATGCACTCTTTTGTTCTAAAAATGAAGTTGGTTCTAAAATTAAAATATTTTTCAAAACTTCTTCATACTCCCCCCCCACAATCTGCTTAACTCTGTCAATTGAAAATCCCCCTTCAGTGTCTATAAAAAAAACCTTATTCCCTTTTTTAGCTTGCGAACACGCAACAAGGAGTGAAAAATTCGTCTTACCTGAACCCGGAGGGCCAGCGACCATAGTAATAATGTCTGTTTCATAACCCCCATAAAGCCACTTGTTCAGATCAAAACTCCCAGTTGAAATTTTTTTAATCATAAAAACAAAAGAAATATCTAATTAATAAGCATTATTGTTGTTAATTATCTAAACAGTAACTTATTTAACTTCCAAACCAATCTAAACATATGAAAAAAGTTCTAATATGGATTGAAATTAGTTTATCCTTAATCCTAATCTTATTTTTGGTAAGATTAATCCTTCCATCTGAAGTTGATGATGTTTCCCCTGAAATTTCTTGCAATGAGATAAAAAAATACAATCCAGATATTTTATGGATAATTCCAAGATATAATAACAAATCAATTGCCGAGAACAAATCATGGTGTGAATACATCCTGTCCCTAAACAAAACTCTCGGACTGCACGGAGTAACTCATGAATTCAATGAATTTGATAGATTAAAAACCCAAGAATATTTAGAAGAAGGAATGAAAATTTTTGAAGAATGCTTTGGTTTTAAACCAACTATTTTTAAAGCACCTCAATTAGAAATTTCAAAGGAAAATAAAAATCTAATTTTAAAAAATAATATGAAACTCAAAGGAAAATTTAATCAGCTATTCCATAAAGTATATCATACAAATAATTCAGGAAACTTTCCAAATATATTTATTAAGTTTTTCTAAAACTTCAACTTTTCAAGAACTGTAAGTTCTTTGGTAATTACAGCAACAGCATCAGACAATGCTTTTTTTGGCGACTTACCCTTAACCTTAAGTCGAAGAATTGGGTTCTTAGTCGGGTGCTCCCTTTTCCAAGCAGCAAAACTAACACTTGAATCTTCATTAAGATAAGCTCTTAACAACTCTGCGATTGTCAAATTATCAATTTCAAATTCAAGCTCGTCCTTTGTTTCTTCAAGAATTTTAATTTCCATACTAATGAATTAGAATTTTGGTTTATAAAGGTTTTGGGAGATTTACCCCTTTCATAACACATATATTTATAATAAGATCAGGTAAAAAATTATATGACATTTGAAGACATCTTAAGAAGGAACCCTCATTTAACGCTCAAAGACTTACAAGAACTTCAAAGAGATTATGACCGACGTTTTGTGGCTCAAAAAGGATTTATTGGATTTGAAAAGGTAAGACACACTTATGCCCACCTAGGAAAATTAATGGGGCGGTTAGCAGATTATATCCATGACATTGAAGAACATAAAGAAGGAATTTCCGAAGAAGAAATAAAAAAGAAAGTGATTCCTGATCTTTTAGTTTATTCAGCTTAGCTTGCTGAAGAATTCAAAGTTGAAATGGATAGGTCATTCCTTGAACGATTTATTTGCAACTTAAGAAGATTGTATTCTAATCAGGTAGATCCAGAAGAGATAGATACTCTTGAAAATTGTATAAAAGAGAAATTAGAAGCAAGGCAAAGATAGAATGTGAAAACTTTAATTCAAATCCCAAAATAACCCCTAAAATCCAAAAAATTTCTTAATAGAAAATCTCTCTTTTGGCTTGACTTCGCCCCGAAGAATCTCCTCTTCTGAAAATCCGTCAATTTCGTCAAATCCCTCAGAATCTGCTTTGTAAACATTTTCAATAATTTGAGAAATCTGTTTCTGTTCTTTCTCTCGCGTCATTTGTTTCAAGTCTGCAACAGTTAGATCTGAACCTTTTCTATGAAAATCAACTTCAAATCCCTTCTTAGCTTGTTCAATTTTATCTCTTGAATCTGGTTTCATAAGCTGAAGTCCAAGCGCCTTCTCAAGTTTTCTCTCAATTCTAAAATTTGGAGTAACTGGAATAACTCCTCTTTCTGCAGATTCAATAACTGCTTCAGTTTCTTCAATTTTTTCAGCAAGTTGCTTAATCGTAAAATGATTCATTCTTCTAACTCTTTTTAAAATCCAATGAAAATTATTAATCAAATCATCTCTTGGCTTTGCTCCTTTAGCCTTCTCCAAAAGTTTTCTATCAATAATCTTTCTCAAATCAGACTCTTGATCTAAAATCTCTCTAGGCTTAACCACTTTTTCAACAGGTTTATATCCTGCCATCTTAGAGATCCTCTCAGAAACACTTGGCATTTTTTTTGACTCTTCAATCTGTTTTTCACTTGGTCTCCGAATAATTGGAATATCTTCTTCATAAGAACAACTCCTACAAATATTCACAATTCCCTCATTTGAAATCGCATCAAAAAGAAGAGCTTTATCGTCGGTAATTCCACATTTATAACACTTTTTCATAATAAACCTAGTTTTTCAGTGTTTTTTAAAATTGTTATAGTCAAAAGTATATTTAATTTAGGTAGTTTACTTAACAAGATACCCTTCTAAATCTTCAACAGAAGAGATATCATCTATAAAATCATTATTATTGATAATCACCAATGGAAATTTCAAAACTCCGAAATCTGCCACCATAGTTTCAAGAGTAATTATATCTGTATTAATCGCAATTGGTATCAAAATCAATTTATCTCCTCTTTCAGATTTTAAATCTCCCAAAACCTTCGACCAAACTTTCTGCTCTGCAATTTTTGTAAGGTCCTGCGTATCATATTCATAAAGATAAACAACCACATCAACATTGTTCTGGCATTTTTCTAAAGATTTAATACTATTAATCCACAAAAAAGTCCTCAGCAAATCATACTTCCGATGAGAAATCTTAATACTCTCACTAAGCTTTCCAGAGTCTTCATAATCCTCCAAAACCTGCGCTTCAAGATAAATCTTATCTGCAAAATCAATATTCGCCTTAATTAAATCACCACAATTAATCTGATTATCTAACAAATTATTAAACGCCAACATATCCATTAAAGAAATTTCAGATTCAGAATAATAATTTTCAATTTCATCAACTCTTGAAGACTCCAACGCAAATCCAATTAAAAGCCCCAAAAAAAACACCACAATTGTCACAAGAAAAGCTTCCCAAAAAACATGCTTCTTACTTTTTAAAAAAGATTCTACCATTTGTTGTACCCTCTTAAAAATTTATACGATGAAGTTATTAAAACTATCGGATACAATAAAAGATAAAAGAACATAAAAAACCCAACTTGAAAAGGATTCGTTCCCTTGTAATCTTTCTCTCGACTATAAGACAAAGCCAACAAATTAAAGCTTAAACTAAATACAAACAAAAAAATACCAAACAAAAATAAAATACTTGGAGAAAGATTGATATCTTGTAATCGCAAAATCGTAGTCTGTGCTTGAACAGAATAAAAAGTTGAAAGATACCTTACAATTATAGTTCTAAAAACCCGATAAACTAAAACACAAAGTCCAAAAACCGCAAGCACCCAAGAGAGACCAAAAAAAGGTAAAATAAATGAACCCAACATTCCTTTTTCAAGAAATGATTTTTTGTATTTCATAATTGTTTGAATTCCCCCAACATTCCAACGAATTCTTTGCTTAAACCAAATCCGAAGATTTGAAGGAACAACAGTATAAACTAAAGAAGCAAGCGACATCTGAACTTTCCAATTATCTTTAACAAAATGCCAAGTTATCTCAATGTCTTCTGTTAAATTTTTCTCATCAAAACCATTAACTTCATCAAATGCTTTTTTCCGATAAATACTCAAAGGGCCATTCGTAACATAAATTCCTCCCACAAATCCAAAAAGTTTTCTTGTAAATGCAATGATTTTATATTCTACAGATTGTAATTTTTCTAGTAAATTATTTCTATCCCTCACTAAAACCCGTGAAGTAACTCCACCAACGGTTTCATCATTAAAAAAACCCACCATATTTGAAATTGCGTCTTTCTTAGGAAAAGAGTCTCCGTCGCTAAATCCAATTAAATCTGTTTTAACAAACTTCGCTCCAAAATTTTTCGCTCCTGCTGCACATCCAGTATTTTTCGGCGTCTGCAATGCAATCACTTGAGGGTAAAGTTTAGCATACTTCTTTATTATTTCATAAGAATTATCTTTTGAACAATCATCAACCACAAAAATCTTCTTCAATCCTTTATAATCTGCAGAAAGATGATGCTGAATTGTATCTCCAATTGAATCTGCCTCATTATAACAAGGAATAACAATACTCAACGACAATTCTTTTTCAAAAACAGGACTATAAAAAAGTAAATTCCGATTTTGAAAATAAATCAAAATAAACAAAGTTAAAAAATAAAGAGAAACAAAAGTGTAAAATAAATAAAGATTAGTCAGAAAATCAAGCATTTTCTATTTCCTTAAGGGGATTTTTATTTTCTTCAGACAAACTAAAATAATCAAAAAACTCGTCACTTAAAATCAAGTCATAAGTGTGTCCAACTTTCTTTTTCTTAATTAATTCTAAATCACAAAACTTCTTAATATGATCATAAGCCTTGTTCCCCCGAATTTTAATAATCACAGACTGTTTTATCGGTTGTTTGTAAGCAATAATTGCAAGAGTCTCTTGCTCTGCTTTACTAAACTCTGACTTTCCCGTTGCAAGACGATTCACAATAGAACTATACTCTTGTCTAACATCCATTTTCCACAAATCATTTTTAGAAATAATCTCAATAGCAGAATCCAAAGATTCGTATTTTTCTTGAAGTTTTGAAATAAGTTCTTTTAATAAAAGGGGATTCAAATCAGTCAATGAAATCAGATCTTGCATATTTAACCAGCGCGCAGAAATAAAAAAAACCGCCTCAAGTTTCTTTAAGTTCTCTTTTTCATCTGCCTCGTCAATTTCCTCAAGTGTCCTTGAAGAAACATTTTCAAATTCCATAACTAAATTTAAATTAAGAAGTTTATAAGAGTTTTGAAGTTAATCTGCAAGAATAAAACCTAATTTATAAGTACGAAAATGAATAAGAGGATGACTAAGTGATGAAAAAGTTTGAAATGATGGAAACTGCTCTGCTTCCCCCAAAATTATTTAAACTCCAAATCTCAAAGATTACTATGAATCTTAAAGGAACTCAAACTGAAAAAAATCTTTTGAAATCTTTTGCAGGTGAATCACAAGCCCGAATGCGTTATACATATTTCGCATCTGTTGCAAGAAATGAAGGATTCCGCCAAATTGAAGCAATATTTTTAGAAACAGCAGAAAATGAAAAAGAACATGCTAAAATATTTTTCAATTACTTAAATGAAATAAATGCTCCTTTAGAAATAACTGCCTCCTATCCAGCTGGAAAAATCAGCACAACAAAGGAAAACTTATTCGCTGCAGCAGAAGGAGAAAAAGAAGAATGGGGAACACTCTATCCTGAATTTGAAGAAGTTGCAAAATCAGAAGGCTTTGATGAAATCGCGGCCTCATTTAAAGAAATCGCAGAAGTTGAAGAGCAACATGAAAAGCGTTATAGAAAACTTTTAAAAAATATAAAAGAAGGAAAAGTTTTCAAAAAAGATTCTCCAGTAAAATGGAAATGCCGAAACTGCGGTTATGTTCACGAAGGCAACGAAGCCCCAATGCTCTGCCCCGCATGCAAACACAAACAAGAATATTATGAGTTATTGTGTGAGAATTACTAATCCAAAATAATCACCGATTATCACAATAATCCTTAAAAAGCAATATTTCTAACCCCTCATAGGGATATTGAAGAAGTAAGGAGAATTCTACAAGAACAGAATATCAAAACAGAAGAAACAAAAAGAAAAATTAAAGGAAATGAAAAGACCGCAGAAAGATTAAACGAAGAGGCTAAACAATTAAAAAGAGGTTTAGAATCCATCCCTCCCCTCTCATCTGTAGGGGGATTTGAAAACGTAACCCTTGATGATTTAGAAAACTTTTCAGATGATCCCTTATTCAATGTAGCAACATACTATATTTTAAAAGAAGAAACTGAACCCCTAAAAGATAGTAGTCCCTATAAGACCCATCCTCTTGAAAGAATAGCTTTAGCATATGAACAAATGAAACAACTCCAAACAAAGATTCAAAGAACCCCCACATTTATCTTAGATAAAACAACATATCATTGTGGGGAAGAGTGGGAATTTGGAAGGAATCTAATTCGGTTTGTTTCGGGAGTTGAATGGGTATTAGTGCGATTAGAAGAAGGTTTTCCCCAAATAGAATTTTCTAATGAAAGGCCTGAAGCCCCGCGATCCCCAAAGATAACTTATCCTTCAAAAGACCAACCGACTATTGAAGGGGTTTGTGTATCTAATGGAGGAAAAATAGATTTCTCTGGACTTTTCAATGCTTCTGCAGAGGATAAAGTTTTAGTTAAGTTTAAGAAAGACTACCAATCTTTACCCTTTGGAATAAGATCAAGGGGCCATGATATTGATTTATTTCATTCTACAAGAATAATCACTCAACTCAAAGAAATAAGAGAACACCTTGATGAAATTGACGAGTATATGAGAAAAGAAAGATTTTGGCCAATAGATAGAAAAAAATTCAACAACCAAATAAGATGGGCAATGGAACACTTATCGGAGTATTTATTCTAATATGGCCCCTCCAAAAATCAACGCAAGTCTAAATTTTCTTTTGCTAATCAGTTTTATTCTCTGTGCTTATTCTGGAATCTTCATGGGTCATAATTCTCTTAGACAAACACATATTTTCACCGGCTACGCCACAATCGTCTTAATTGCACTTCATTTAATTTTCCATTTCAGATACATCAAAAACTTTTTTAAAATATTTAGATAATTATAAAAACCAATTATTCCTAATTAAATTATAAAAGAAAATGGCAAAAGTATATTTCAGATGGAAGATGTTTTTAATAAGCATAATCTTTTTAGTTACAGTTCGTTTTGCGGCACCATTCAGTAAAGAAAACGGATACGAAACATTCCTAGGATTTATTGCAGTTATGGGAATAATCCTATTTGTATTACCAATATATAAACTATTAAGAGATTGGTGGTATAGTTAAGATAATATAAACTCGATTAACCTAATCTAATTATGACATCACCAAAAAAATAAAATGACAACCCAATCTCAAATTTACAAATGTGAAATCTGTGGAAACATAGTTGAACTTGTGCATGAAGGAGCAGATTCTCTAGTATGCTGTGGAAAACCTATGACTGAGATGAAAGAGCAATCTAAAGGAGAATATGCAGAAAAGCACGCGCCAGTTGTTAAAGAAAACAGCGAAGGTGTTGAAGTAAAAATTGGAAAAATAACGCATCCTATGCAAGAAGACCATTACATAGAATGGATTGAAATTCTCACAGAAAACGGCGTCGGCAGAAAATATCTCAATCCAAAAACTAATTCTAAAGCAGAAGCAAAATTCCCTGTAAAATCAGAATTAAAAAAAGTTCGAATGTATTGTAACAAACACGGACTCTGGATTAACCAATGAAAAAATATCTTTTTCTCATTCCAAGAATTTTGACAATTTTATTTATACTATTCATTTCTCTATTTGCATTAGACTAACCAATTTTAGGTCTAGGAATTTTAATTCATTTAATCCCCTCATTTATCCTTCTAGGAATTTTAATTTTCACTTGGAACAAACCTCTAATTGCAGGAGCTCTTTTCTTAATCTTCGGAATAATCACAATTTTTTGGTTTAATACTTTTGAAAATATTTTCTCACTCCTTTTAATTACTGGAATTCCAAGTCTAGTTGGAATTTTATTTTTAATAGATTGGAAAGTTAATAAGAATTAAAGATTAAAACCAAGAGGATCCATGTCTTTGTTTCCAAGCTCCAGAAGATTCTCCTTCTAAAAAATTGTCATGTCTTGCCTTTTCACTAGCTCTTTTTTCTTCTCTTATTTTTGCAGGATATCCCCTCCTTATTGATTCCAATCTCTCTGCAACTTCTTGATCTGTTTTTGCACCCCCCAAAACCAAATCATTTAAAGAATCTATTTCAGAAGGAACAAAAGTTAAAATTCTTCCTCCAACACCAAAAGCCCCTTCAAGATGGTTTGGACGAACCCAAAGAACCCCGTTAAAAACATAACCCTCTTCTAAATCTCCTCTACCAAAATCTTTCGCTACAGGAATTCTCTCCCCAAATGACCTCAAATAATGGGTATCAGAATTTACATCAAACGATTGGAGTTCAACATTCCCTTCTCTTCTTTTATAATTATAATACGCAAAACCGGTTTTAGAATTATAGCTCATAAAATAAATTATAGAACCATCAAAAAGATTATCTACACAACCAACATCAAAATTATCAAAAGAAATAACATTCCCTTCTCGTTCAACTCCTTCTTCCATAATTTATTACCCTCTTCTCTATTTATAAGAATTTATATTCTAAAACCCAATAATTAAAAACTCTGTTTTCCTAAATTTTCTATGCTTTATTCAAAACTCGCCCAACTTTATCAAGATTTAGATTCAACAACAAAGCGACTAGAAAAAACAGACATTCTTTCAAAATTTTTAAAAAACCTAAAACCAGAAAACGACGAAATTCTTTACTTACTTTTAGGAAATATTTATCCTCAATACGATGAAAGAAAAATAGGAATTTCCGAAAAGCTCGTTATCAAAGCAATTGCAAAAACAACAGGACTTCCCCCTTCAAAAATAATCCATAGTTGGAAAGAAATCGGTGATTTAGGAAAAGTTGCAGAAAAATTAACTCAATCAAAAAAACAATCCACACTTCATTCTGAAATTTTAACAACTCAAAAAGTTTTAACTAACCTAAGAAAACTTCCCGAACTCGTCGGCACGGGAACAGTAGATAAAAAGATTTCATTAATTGCAGAACTTCTCTCATCTGCAACACCATTAGAAGCAAAATACATTTCTCGAACTTTAATAGGAGACTTAAGAATCGGAATTCAAGAATCAACAATTAGAGATTCCATGGCGATTGCTTTTTTTAAATCCGAAGACAAAAAAATAAACTCACAAAAAGTTCAAGAAGCAATTGACAAATCAAATGACTTAGTAAAAGTATTTAAAATAATTCAAGAGGGGAAAATAACTAAATTAGAAAAACTCTCATTAGAAATAGGAAAACCAATAAAAGCAATGCTCGCGCAAAAAGCAGAAAATATAAATGATGCATTTAAAAAATTAGGAAAACCATGCGCAATTGAATACAAATACGACGGCTTCAGATTAATCATTCACAAACAGGGAAAAGAAGTTATCCTCTTCACAAGAAGATTAGAAAATGTAACAAAACAGTTCCCCGAAGTAAAAGAATTTATTCTAAAATATGTAAAAGGAGATTCATTTATTTTAGATTCTGAAGCAGTGGGATATCACAAAAAAACAAAAGAATATACTCAATTCCAAGCAATCTCTCAAAGAATAAGAAGAAAGTATAATATTGAAAAAATGCAAAAAGAGCTACCTGTAGAAATAAATGTTTTTGACATTCTGTTTTATAATGGGAAGTCCTACTTAAATCAACCATTTAAAAAACGTTCCGCACTATTAAGAAAAATAATAACTAAACACCCTTACAAAATTGTTTATTCAAAACAGATAATTTCAGAAAATGAAAAAGAAGCTAACGAGTTTTACAAAAAGGCATTAAGGGATAATCAAGAAGGGATCATGATGAAAAACCTCGACGCAAGATATCAACCTGGTTCAAGAGTAGGTCACATGTTAAAAATAAAACCTTCTGAAAAAGATTTAGACCTCGTTATTACTGGAGGCGAATACGGAAAAGGAAAAAGAAAAGGTTGGCTTTCAAGTTTTATTCTATCTTGCAAAGGAAAAAAATCAGGCGAATATCTAGAAATAGGAAAAGTTGGAACCGGAATAAAAGAGATAGAAAATGAAAACAATTCTGAAGAAATAACATTTACAAAATTAAATCAATTATTAAAACCCTTTATAATAAAAGAAAAAGGGAAATCAGTTTCAATAAAACCAAAAATAATTGTCTCAATAACTTATCAGGAAATACAACATTCTCCAAATTATAATTCTGGTTGGGCACTAAGATTCCCTCGAATAACTGCATTAAGAAATGATAAACCCCTTTCTGAAATTGCAGATTTAAAAGAAATTGAAAAAGACTTCTTTGCTCAAAAAAGAAATTGGAGATATGGATAACCCGTCGAAGCCTTTATAAACCAAATTTTCTACAGAATATTATAAAATGGCAAAAACAGGAAGTTATAAAATTCAAAATATTGTTGCTACAACTTCTTTAGGAAAACCTGTTCCATTAACAAAACTCGCACGAACTCAACCAAACACAGAATACAATCCTGAAACATTTCCAGGTTTAGTCCTAAGAATTAAAGAGCCAAAATCAGCAGTTCTTGTTTTCTCGTCGGGAAATCTTGTTTGCACAGGAACAAAATCCGTTGAACAAGTTAAAAAAGTAATTCAAGAGGTAATAAAACAATTAAGAAAAATAAACGTAAATATAACTGTAAAACCAAAAATCACAGTTCAAAACATCGTAGCTTCTGGAACAATTGACTTAAAATTAAATTTAAATTTCTTAGCATTAGAAATGGAAAACACAGAATATGAACCTGAGCAATTTCCAGGTTTAGTTTACAAACTAATTGAACCAAACGCGACTTTCTTATTATTCTCAAACGGAAAACTTGTTTGTACTGGAACAAAAAATAAAGCACAATTAGAAGACTCTATGAAACAACTTCTTAAAAACGTAAAAGAAGGTTTGAAAAACTACAAAAAATAGTTAATCTTTCATTTCTCTATATAAATCTATAAAAACACAACTATCCTAAAGTTTTTATGGAAAAGCAAAAAGTAGAGGGAATTTTAATTGAAGCAAAAAGTTTCTTTAACACATATAAAAAAGAAATCGGAACTTCATTAAGGAGAGGGAAAAACGTTATTGAAGTGGATTTTTTAAAATTAAGCGAATTTTCAACAAAAATTTCAGAGGAGATTTTAGCAAATCCCGAAGAAGCATTTCAACTAATTGAACAAGCATTTGACCAGTTAGGAATTTCTGAAAAATCAGTAAGAGTAAGGCTAACAAATCTCCCCGAGGTTTTAAAAATAAAAATTCGAAACATTCGTTCAAGGCATTTAAATGAACTAATTGTTATTGAAGGAATTGTAAGACAAGCTTCAGATGTCCGGCCCCAAGTAGTAAATGCAAAATTCGAATGCCCAAGTTGCGGAACAATAATCTCAGTACTTCAAATAGAGAAAAAATTCCGAGAACCCTCAAGATGTTCTTGTGGAAGAAGGGGGGGATTTAACCTAATCAGTAAAGAGATGGTGGATACTCAAAGATTAGTAATTGAAGAATCTCCTGAATCATTAACCGGAGGGGAACAACCAAAAAGGATTAATGTTTTCCTAAAAGAAGATTTAGTAGAACCCCAAATGGAAGAAAAAACAACTCCAGGTAGCAAAGTTTTAGTCACGGGGGTTTTAAAAGAAGTTCCAGTACCCCTATCTACAGGGGGATTATCGACTCGTTTTGAAATTGCAGTAGAAGCAAACAACATAATTCCATTAGAAGAAACATTCGATGATTTGATGATCTCCGAAGAAGATGAAAAACAAATTCTCGAGTTATCCCAAGACCCCCATATTTTTGACACTCTTTCAAAAAGCATTACTCCAAGTGTTTGGGGTTATGAAGAAATAAAAAAATCTTTGGTTTTACAATTATTCGGAGGCGTTCAAAAAGACCACGGGGAAGGTTCAAAATCCAGGGGAGACATTCATATTTTATTAGTTGGAGATCCCGGAGTTGCAAAATCAGTAACTCTTGTTTTTATGGCCGGAATCTCCCCAAAGGGAAGGTATGTTGTGGGAAAATCAGCTTCAGGAGCAGGTTTAACTGCCACGGTTGTGCGAGACGAATTCCTAAAGGGATGGTCTTTAGAAGCAGGAGCAATGGTTTTAGCAAACAAAGGGTTGGTTTGTATAGATGAATTAGAGAAAACGGATCCTCAAGACCGATCTGCAATGCATGAAGCAATGGAACAACAGTCAGTAACAATTTCCAAGGCAAATGTACAAGCAACATTAAAAGCACAAACATCTGTTCTTGCAGCAGCAAATCCAAAATTCGGAAGATTCGACCCCTACCAAAGTATTGCCCAACAAATTGACATCCCCCCTACATTAATTAATCGTTTTGATGTGATATTCACATTAAGAGATATTCCAGAAAGAGCAAAAGACGAAAGAATTGCAGAACATGTTTTACAAACACATAAAGAAAAATCAAAAACTCCTCTTGTAGGGAGAGATTTATTTAGAAAATATGTTGCTTATGCAAAACAAAAATTCTCTCCCAAATTAACTGATGAAGCAATTGAAGCACTAAAAGAATTTTATGTAGAATTAAGAAACCGGCCTGTAGCTTCTGAAGCTGCCTTACGACCAATTCCTATTTCAGCTCGTCAATTAGGTGCATTAATTAGAATGTCTGAAGCATCTGCAAAAATTAAACTTCAGAATGAAGTAACCTTAGAAGACGCAAAAATCGCAATTGAATTAATGAAATATTATCTTATGCAAGTAGGTTATGACTATGAATCAAAAACATTTGACATTGATAGAATCTCAACAGGAACATCCAGCTCCCAAAGAAATAAAATAATCAAAGTTCGAGAAACAATTAAAAAGTTAGAAGACAGTTTAGGAAAACTAATCCCCCTCGAAGAATTAGAAGAAGCATTGAAGGGAGAAATGGACAAAGACCAGATCGCAGAAGCAATAAGTAAACTAAAATCCTCTGGAGATTTATTCACTCCTCGAAGAGGATTTATTCAAAGGACATAGAATGAGAGTGTACAATCTAAAAGCATTATTGGAGATATACGAAAGAACAAACTGTGAAATTTGCGGAAGTTTAGAATGAACTGAAAAAATTGTTGTAAAACATAAAGGGAGAACTGTTGATGAGATTAATCATTTAGAAGAATCAAAACTCGTTAAGATATTATTTCCCTAATCCACCCCATAAATATTTATAAACTCTATAGAATTTTTCAAAGAATGGCAGAAGAACAATTCAAAAGACATATTGCATTTAAGTTAAGAATAAATGACATTTTAATAGGAAAACCAATAATTGAACAAGAACGATTTAAGTTTTTAGAATTAGGAAACAAACAAATTGGGAGAGTAAATGTAATTGCAAATATTGTTGATCGATATGATGCTGAAGGAGAAAAACAATATTCATTCTTAACCATTGACGACGGTTCGGGCCAAATTAAAATCAAAGCATTTTCAGACGACCTCCACAAACTCAAAGACTTAACTCAAGGACAAACAATTTTACTTATTGGATTACTAAGATACTTTAACAGTGAAGTTTACATCTCACCAGAAATTGTGAGGGTTCTCGAGCCAGAATATCTTTTAATTAGAAAGAAAGAAATTGAAAAAAAACAGATAGACGCAACTCCAAAACCCCAAGACAAACAAGAGATTACTGCAATTAAAGATAAAATTTTAGAAAAAATAAAGGCGGCAGAATCTGAAGGAGGAATTGAAACAGACCAAATTATTCTAAACTTAAGAGAAACCTCTCCAGAAGTGATAAATCAGGAAATCAAAAAACTTCTTGAAGAAGGAATAATTTTCGAACCTCGACCAGGAAAATTAAGATATTTAGGTTAAAATGCCCACAACATTAGAACGAGTTCAAGACATGAGAAGGAAATATAGAGAAGAGGTTAAACCACGAGTTGAAGAAGGAGCTTATGAAACAGCAAAAGGGGAATTGACAAATATTATATCATGGTTTAAATTTTATAAAGAATTAAGTAGATATCATAGCTATAGATTGGCGTTACATTCTGTGGAAGTTATCTTAGAAGAGATAGAAACAAAAGAGATTAGCGGGGGTATGTTAGGTATGCTAGAAGCATCTCTTGCACAACTTGAATTAGCTGTTCAAAGCAGAAATACTCTTGATTAGAAAACTCCAAATCTCTTTTTCTTTTTGTCTTTTTTATTGAACCAATAAGCAAACCCAATTACAATTACTAAACCAATTAAGGAAAGTAAAAATTTCATTAAATCTGAACCATATTGCCAATAACTTCCAACACCCCATAAAACAATTCCTACTCCTCCCCCTCCAAGCCCTGCCCCAACAGTTTCCAAACCAAACACAAAAATTCCTATAGCAATTAAAATAATTCCCAACGGTAAAGCCATTAAAAATAAATTTCGAGAATAAGTTTCTCTTGCTGTTTCATATTCTTGTCTACATTCAAAATCTCTATCACACCAACCATTAGAATTAATCTCAACAGGCTTCAGTTCTCCATTCTCATAAGCAACCCAACTTCCCCCCACCCCAGCACATTGCTCCGAAGACTCAATAACTTCTTGAGTCTTAAACTGCCCACAAAAATCATCATAATTTGGCTCTGAATAGAAAGTGCCAATTCCGTAAATCGCAACAAATATTGTTAAAACCAAAATTGCAATTCCCATAACAAAATTTTTAAGATTCATAAAAACTAAAGGTAACCCAACTTTATAAGTCTATTGTCATAATCACACATTTTAAAAACAAAGATTTTCTAAAATTAATATGACTTATGAAAAATTATTAGATGAAGCATATTCAAAAGTAAAACAAATTGATTCAAAAGAAGAACGATTTGAAATTCCCAAAGTCGAAGGAAGACTTGAAGGGAAAAAAACAATACTCACAAATTTTATGCAAATTGCATCCCATTTAAGAAGAACTCAAGAACATTTTTTAAAATATTTATTAAAAGAACTTGCAACATCTGGTCAAATAGAAGGAGATAGATTAGTTCTAAACAACAAAATCCCCAGTTCAAAGATAAACGACAAAATTGAACAATACACAAAAGAGTTTGTTTTATGTAAGGAATGTGAAAAACCAGACACAGAACTAAAAAAAGAAGACAGACTGACATTTATCCATTGTTTGGCATGTGGTGCTAAGCACGCAGTTCACAAAGTATAATGAAATAAAAAACCTTAAGATCAAATACAGAAAGAACTCTGCTTAAAATACCTTAATTTCCAACAAGTTTATAAACTTCCCCTAGGATAAATTAGAATGATACAAAAAATAGCAAATATTGTAGAAGAGGCTTGTAAAAGAGAAACTAATTATTTTGGTTATAGTATCTGGAAACATCACATTGTTAATGTTGTCAAGTATGCAAAATTACTCGCTAAAGAAATCAACGCAGATTTAGAAATTGTTGAAATTGCTTCATTGCTACATGATTATGCAAGTATAATCGACTATAATCTCTATGAAGACCACCATATCCATAGTGCAACGGAAGCAGAGAAAATTCTTAAACAATTTAATTATTCTCAAGAAAAAATTGAATTAGTAAAACAATGCATCATATCCCATAGAGGAAGTAAAACCAAATCTAAGGAGAGTAAGGAATCAATATGTATCGCAGATGCTGATGGGATGTCTCATTTTGACTCAATTAGCTCCTTACTCTACTTAGCGTTCTTTAGTCATAAAATGAATATTGATGAAGCAAACAATTGGTTATTGGGAAAGTTAGAAAGAAGTTGGAGCAAATTAAGTCCCGAAGCAAAAGAAATAATCACGGATAAATATAATGCATGTAAATTACTTTTAGAAAATAAAGATTGCAAAAACGATTAAAAAACTATCTAATCTACATCACGAAAACTCTTAAAAACCCCCCAAACCTACTAAGTTTAAGAAATTCAAAGAATTTCAATTAAATAAAAGGAGGCAAAAAATGGCAACTATGGGATATTGCGTAAAGTGCAAAAAGAAGGTGGAAATAAAAGATCCAGTAGAAAGTGCAACTTCAAAAGGCACAAAAATCGCAAAAGGAAAATGTCCTGACTGTGGAACAACAGTTTGCAGAATGGGCGGAATTCAAAAATAAGTTTATATACCTTTAAATTTTTTTATTTTTATGCAAATCAAACTTCACAGATCATGTAGAGATATAATCGCAGTATGCGACACCGAGCTTCTTGGGAAATATTTTGAACAAGGCAATTTCCAATTAGATGTAAAAGAAAGTTTTTTTCAAGGCGACGAAGTTGACGCAAAAACTTTGATAAAACAACTACAATTCTTCAAAAAAGAAGACGCAACATTTAACATCATTGGGGAAAAATCTGTTGAATGCGCTCTAAAAGCAGGCATCATTAACTCAGAATCCCTTGGCAAAATTGCAGGAATTCCGTTTGGACTGATTTTACTTTAAAGAAGTTCACAATACATCAAAAATTCTTTATTTCCTCCCCGTTTTCCTACAATCGGACTTTCAACAATACCCAAAATTTTAACAAATCCAGAAATTTCTTTCTTAACTTTCTCCAACACACCAAGCAAATCCTTCTCTTCAACGAACCTTCTCCCAGATTCATAATGAGGTTTAATCAAAGAAATAATCCTTCCATTTTTATTAATATTTTTAACTGCATTTGAAATAACCAACTTCTGAGGAGTCCATCCAACATCAATTGAAATAAAATCAGCTTTCTCAGGAAGTTCAACATGAATTGCATTTGTATTATCCAAAACAACAACCCTTTCATCATCTTTCAAAACAAAATGCAAACGATTCTTCGAAGTTTCAACAGAATAAACCTTCGCAGGGCTTTTCTCCAAAATCGCCTGAACAAATCCTCCTGTAGAAGAACCAAAATCAGCACAAACCTTTCCAGACAAATCTAAATTAAATTCTTCCAAAGCAAATTTCAATTTTTCATATGCTCGCGAAACAGGTTGCATAGAAATCTTTAGCATCAACTTTATAAATAACTTTCTCCCTCATTTTATATGGCTTATTATAGAAAAAATAACTCTGAAGACGAAAACCAACCAACCAGAGTAAAACTTCCAAGAGGAAAAGAAGTTCTTGGAACAGTAGAACAAAGACTCGGAGGAAACAAAATGATGGTCGGGTGTTCAGACAAAATTCAAAGAAACTGCCGTGTTCCAGGAAGATTAAAACGAAAACTTTGGCTAAGACCTGGAGATGTAGTGATTATAGAACCGTGGGAATTTGACAACAAAAAAGGAGACGTTATATTCAAATATCGACCAAACCAAGTTGAATTTCTAAAAAAGAAGGGACTTCTAAAAACACAAGAAAACGAATTTTAATTTCCTCCTAAAACATCCTGAAGATTCCTTAAATTAGAATTTTCTAATCTCGGAACAGTTCTAGTTCTTGGTCTATCCTCATCCCATAAAAAACCATTTTGAAAATCATAACTTTCCCCATCCAAAACCTCCTTAAGTCGAGCTACACTTTCTCCACCAATAAAATGATCTTTATACCGCTTATCAAACAAAACCCTGCTCCCTAAACAAACCTGAACATGAATGGGCAAGCTAGAACTATCTACTTCTATTCCTGCGTATAAAATTAAACCAGACATCAGAAAAACAAAATTTATTAATTTAAAAAACTTTACAATCCCATGAAAAAACTAAAAAATAAAATATTCCTCGCTCCAATGCAAGAGATAAATGATATTGTCTTCAGAATTCTATGTAAAAGAGCAGGTTGCGAATTAACTTACACCGGAATGATTCATCCCCAAACACAACAGAAGATATTTCTAAATGATAAACCCTGCCTCCAGTTATTCTGCACTTCTACAAAATCTCTAAAAAAATTTATAAAGAAACATGATTCAAAAGTCTCAGCATGGGATTTTAATCTTGGCTGTCCTGCAAAAACCGCAAAAAAACACCAGTTTGGTTCATACCTCACAGATTTAAAAACAATTGAAAAAATCCTCAAAACAATTAGACAAAATACAAAAAAATTTCTTACAATAAAAGTCAGAAAATCTCCAAATACATTCAGAATAATAAAAATTGCAGAAAAGTATTGCAATGCGATTTGCATTCACCCTAGAACAAAATACCAAGGTTACTCTGGAGAACCAGATTTAAAATTCGCAGAGAAAGTAAAGTCAAGGACAAAACTTCCAGTAATCTATTCAGGAGATGTAAATGAAAAAAATTACAAACAGCTTCTAAAGGAGTTTGATTATATTATGTTAGGAAGAGAAGCAATTGGAAGGCCTGAAATATTTTCTAAATTAACAAATAAAAAAATTCAATCTAAAAAAATAGATTTCAAAGAATACATTAAACTTGCAAAGAAATACAAACTTCCCTTCCGCCAAATTAAACTCCAAGCAATGAATTTCACAAAATCAAAAACAAACGCAAAACAATTACGCTTAGAAATATTTAAAATTAAGAATCTAAAAGGATTAGAAAAGTTATTTAAATAATAAGATACTTAATCGAATATGAATGAAGAGAGTTATGTTTTTGTAAAATTTGAAAGAGGGTGTGAAAGACAATTAGTTGCTCTTTTAGAAGAACTTGAAGGAGTTGAATCTATTGAAGAAGACGAAGAAGGTGTGAATATTCAAATGAGAGATAGACAAGCTATGTGCTTACTCTTCCCTCAAAGGGTAACCAACGAAGATTTAGATTACACCCTCCAACCTCAGACCCCCTTAAAAAGACTTTTAGGACTGTCTCATTCTATTTATCTCCCCAATTCAACAAAAAGAGATTATATGATTATAGAAGGAAGAGGATCAATTGAAGCGAGAGAAGTTTTAGATACACTTCCAGGTTTATCAGTTCCGCCTGCAAAAGTTCTAGGAATTGGGGAATTCGCAAGATAAAGTAAAAGTATTATTCAAAGGAAACCCAAAACCCTCCAGTATAGAATTAATTCTTAAACTTTCTTCATATCTTTCCAAGCAAGCTCAAACAATTGCTCCATTGCTGTAGCAAAGAATTCAGTATTAATCCAAACACCAATATCATAATTTGGATGAAATTGAGAATCATCTAATAGCATGAACATTAATTGCTTTGAATCAATAACTACAAATCTTGCTTTTAGTCCTTGGAGACTTCTAACTTCTGCAACCTTTGAAACTTCCTTAGCAATCTTAAGATTATTCTTTGTTACAGGAGCAGCAATTCTAATCTTAACTCCTCTCTTCTTAACTTTTTCCAAACTAGGTAACAAAGCTTCTAATTTCCGATTTAAACCCTCTTCTGTTGTAACAATAGTGATAGTCTTTTCAGCATCACGCACCATCATGTCTAAATGATTGTACATATTCTGTCGTCCTTTCAAACTTCCAGACAAATCAGTTGGTTCTACAAATTTAACCCCTTGAGTAAATAAACCAGTTAATTCTTCTAAAACCTCATCCCCCTTTAATTTTTCAAGTCTTTTAGTTTTTTCTTGTGCTTTTCTCACCAAATTTTTCTTAACTCTTTCAATAACTTCTTCAGGTTTTAAAGCAACAAACTTAATTGGCTTTCCAAGCTTCATAATAATAAATCCTTTCTTTTCTAAACTCTCCAAAATATCATAAGTTCTTGATCGGGGAACATCAGAAATGTTACTTAACTCTCCTGCAGTTGAAGTCCCTCGAGAAAGTAATGCGGTCCATACTTTTACCTCATAAAGGTTTAGGTCAAAAATTTTTCTCAACCTACTTAAAAATTCGTCTTTAACTATCATGTTTTTGTTATGTGTTTTTTGTTTTTAAATATTGCTATGATAAAAGAGTGATTTTAAACAATTACCCGTAGGTAGTCATTTAATTAATATAACCCCTTTTTTATCTTTAATATTAAAGTTAGTTTTGTTTTTAAATCTTTCCTCACCAGTTGTGACAATTTGGATCTCTTTTGAATTTGTCCGTTCTTTAATAAAATCTTTTTGAGAATCAAGTATTTCCTTAAAATCTCCGTCGACAACTAAACATAATCCAATTAAATCTTTTTTATCCAATCCTAAGGTTTTCCTAAATGCCTGAACATTTCTGGAAACCTCTCGAGCATAACCCTCTGCTTCAAGTTCGGGGGTAATTGCCGAATCCAAGTTAACTTTCAACTCTGAAGAAACTTTAATCTCCACATTCTTAACATTTAACTGAGCCTTAACTATTTCCAATAGCAACGGATTAATTGTTTTATCTAATGAAATAGTAACTTTTCTTAAAGGCCATTTTAAACCCCTCCTTAAAACATCCCTCTCCCTTAATCCCAAAGAGACAATTTCTCTTACCAAAACCATTTCTCTTATTAAATCATTATTTAAATCAATTTTTTTAAAATCCGGAAAACTCTCAAGATGAACCGAGGATTTATTTCCATAAATTGATTGATAAACTTTCTCAGAGACAAAGGGCATTACCGGAGCAATAACTTTTGAAAACTCAGATAAAACAAACTCCAATGTTTTAATTGACTTTTTATTTCCTGAATCAAACCTCTCCCGATTTAACTTAACATACCAAGTAGATAAGTCTTCTACAAAACTTCTAATAAAATTACATGCTTTGATGGTATCATAATTTTTCATAGAATCTTCCACTTCCCTAATTAATTCTCCAAGTCGAGAAATAATCCACTTATCACTTAAATCTTCTGAGTTAGGATTCTTAACTTTCTTATCTGAATCGCACATCAAATAAAAATTATTAACATTATAAATCAGCAACAAGACTTTCTTATAAATTTCTTCTACCCCTTCCTCAGAAAAATTAGAATTATCTGCATTCATCACAGAAGAGCTCATCAAATAAAACCTTAAAGCATCAACACCATATTTTTTCACAAGAATCAGGGGGTCAGGAAAATTATTTTTTGATTTAGACATCTTCTCCCCATCTTTGGCAAGAATTGTTCCAGTTGTCAAAATATTTTCAAAGGGAATATCCTCAAACAAAATTGCAGATAAAGCAATCATATAATAAAACCACGCTCGAACTTGTCCAATATACTCCACAACAAATTGAGCAGGAAAATTCTTTTCAAAAAATTCTTTATTTTCAAAAGGATAATGAAACTGTGCAAAAGTCATTGAACCTGATTCAAACCAACAATCTAAAACCTCTGGAACACGACTCATCTCTTTTCCACATGAACATTTTAAATTAACTTTATCTAAAAAATCTTTATGCAAATCAATTTTCTCTTTCAAGGGTTTGATTGAATTTTCTTTCAACTCTTTAATACTTCCAACAACTTTCATCTCTCCACAAGAACATTTCCAAACAGGAATTGCAGAAGCCCAATATCTATTTCTTGAGATATTCCAATCTGGAGCAGACTCCACACTATGTTTAAACCGCCCCTCTTTTAAAAATTCAGGATACCAATTTAATTTTTTATTCAATTGAAGAATTTTCTTTTTTACCTTTTGAATATCCACAAACCACGCAGGAAGAGGCATGTAGATCAACGGAGTTTCACATCGATAACAAAAAGGATATTCATGTTCTGTTTTTCGGATTGAAATTATCTTTCCTTTTTCTTTTAAAAATTCAATAATCTTTTCATTTGCATCAAAAATATATTGCCCTGAAAAATCCTTAACTTCCTCTTTAAAATGACCTTTTGAATCAACTGGTTCAACAATTGAAATTTTATTTTTTTTAAAAACACCATAGTCATCTTCTCCATAAGGGGCAGTATGAACAATTCCAGTTCCATCTTCGGCAGTTACAAAATCTCCCTCTAAAATTTTAAAATAATTTTTATTGTCTGCATAATAATCAAACAAAGGTTCGTATTGCTTTCCTTTTAACTCGCTTCCATTAACCGTTTTAAGAATTTTATACTCGTTCTTAGATTTAAAATATTTTGAAACTAAATCTTTCCCAATTAAGTAAATTGATTTATCTGATTTATCTTCTAAATAAACATATTCTAATTTAGGATTAACAGTCAAAGCCAGATTACTTGGAAGAGTCCACGGCGTAGTTGTCCAAGCTAAAGCATAAACTTCTCGTTTATTAAAATCCTCTTTTAATTTGAACTTAATTGTCAAAGACTCATCTTTAACTGTTTTATAAGAATTATCCATTGCAACTTCTGCTTTTGCCAGAGGAGTAGAACACCGGGGACAATACATTAAAACTTTTTCCCCTTCATAAATAAAATCTTTTTCCCAAAGTTGTTTAAACGCCCACCAAACAGACTCAATATATTCATTATCCATTGTTCTGTAAGCATTTTTCATATCTACCCATCTACCAATTCTCTCGATAATTGATTCCCAATCTTTTGCATAAGTCAAAACTTTACCTCTACAAAATTTATTAAATTTATCCACCCCCATTTTCTCAATTTCATCTTTAGAGTTAATTCCTAATTCTTTCTCTGCAATATTCTCAATGGGTAATCCATGACAATCCCATCCCCAAACCCTTCGAACATGTTTCCCCTTCATAGTCCAAAATCTTGGAACTGCATCTTTTAAAACCGACGCAAGAATATGCCCATAATGTGGAAGTCCTGTTGCAAAAGGAGGCCCATCATAAAAAATATACTCCTTACCTTTTTCAGTTTTTTTCAAAGACTTTTCAAAAGTTTTATCTTTTTTCCAAAACTTCAAGATTTCATTTTCAATTTCATCAATATTCATAATACTATTTCAAAAAAGGAGTTTTTATAATTTACTTTTAACGCACCTTAATTATTCTTCAAAAACTCTTCCTCAACAAAATGTAACTTCCCCGGAATAATCAAACAATAAGGTTCTCGAACTCCAGTTAACTGTTTTGCTTCTTCAAAACTTTTATACAAAACCTTAGAATTCTTACTTCCTAAACATTGACAAATAACTAACTTTTTTATCTTCAAATCAAATTCATTTGCAGAAATCTCTAACTGATTTATTGCTTCCTTAATCTTCAAACCCGGATCAATTAAAATTAAACTATGGGCCTGAATTTTTTCATTGTCTTTAACAACTTCGATAAAACTTTTAGGAGTATAACTCGGTTTCCATTCAGGCATACTTGTAACTTTTCCAAATTTATATAATTGTAATCCTGTCTCAGCAATTGAATCAAACACAGAAGCATTGTAAAAAATCTTATACTTCACCTTAGACGCTCTTGCCTCAGAAATTAAGGAAACATGAGTCGTAGCAAATAAAGGACTTCCATAAACCAAAAGTGCAACATCTTTTTTCTTTGCTTCATCAACCATTTCACAAGACTCCACAAAATCCCTCTCAACTACTAAAATCTTCTTCTCAATAAAATCTTCTAAATCCTTTTTTGAATAAGGAAACCGTGCAGTATATTTTTCCAAATAAACTACTTTACACTTTCTTAATCGCTCTAAAGCAGAAACAGAAATGTCCCTTAAATCTAAACCCAAACCAATTAAATATAACATAGAATTAAATAAAAAAGGTTAATTAAAAACCTTTGCAATCAAAAAAAATAAAAAAATAAAAATGTTGAATTATTGAAATGTTTTTACAAGAGCATAAACACCTGAGATAGCAACCAAGTAATAAACTGCTGTTATTAACCAGCCTACGCTTAGTAACTCAACTAAGTTAAATCCCCACATCTCAAAAGCCCAGTTTATAGCACCAATTGCTGCCAACACTAAAGCTGTTTTTTTAAGCCAATCCATTTTAACCTCCTTTTAAATTTAATAATTCAAATTATACAGCAAAGCTACTATATAAAATTAACTTTTTTAAAAATAAACCAAATTTATCAGATTAAAAAAATCAAACTTCCTTCAATAATCGCCGCAACAAATAAAAGAGGGATAATTAAAAAAATAAAAATATTAAAACTATCTAATAAAATTTCAAGATACTTTTTAGAAAGTTTATCGTCTCTTAAATTTAAAATTAAAAAAAGTAATGTTGAAATCAAAGGCAGAATTAAAATTAAAACAAATGAATAAACCAAAGAGAGATTATCTGAAACTTTTTGCTTCTTAAAATAAAGTTTTATTGGTTCAATAGAAATTCGAAGACCTAAGGTAAATGAAATTAAAACCGCAGGAAGTTCAAAAATCCCATGGGGGAACAACCTCCACAATACAAAAACTCCCGAACTAAGAACACTTTGTTTAACTACAAACCCAATCAAATATCCATTGATAAATGTTGAAAAAAGAGATACTAAACCCAAACCAATTCCCGAGACAAAACCAAAAAAACTACTTTTAAGATTATTAAAAAAAATAAAGCTTATCATCTCAACCCATGATAAATTTTTAGTCAATTCCATAAGCTCTGAAATAAATTCTAAAATCATTTTTTCAAAAACTTCTGGAGTGGAAAAAGCACTTCCCAGAAAAATAGAAATTAAAAAAATAAGACAAATAACATACAAGAATGTTTGAGAATCTTTTAAAAAATTCAAAAGAAATTTATAATTAAAGTAAAAATATTTTTTCGGCTTCATGTTAACAAAACACTCGTTGAATCATCCTAGTTTTACTTTGATATTTTTTTCTCAAATATATTCCATAAATAACCCCAGCAATTAAACCCCCAAGATGAGCCGTATTTCCAATAGGTACTCCTCCTGAAATGGAAACTAACCATAAAAGAATTAACATTCCCGGAGCAGCATACTTAACTTTAATAGGAATTGGAATAAACATTACATAAACAGGAAGATTAGGAGTAAGAAGAACCATCAACCCAATAATTCCAAACAAAGCTCCTGAAGCTCCAACAGCATAAACCTCCAAACTAGTCTGAGTAAAAAAGCTAATTAAAACAAAAAACAAACCTGAAAATAAACCTGAAAACAGATAAAAAAATAAATATCTTTTTTCCCCAAGAATTTTCTGCACAAAACTTCCAACAAAAAATAAAGATAACATATTTAAAAAAATATGGAAAATCATAGTAGGGTGGTGCATAAACATACTAGTTAAAAAAGTCCAAAGATATTTTCCAGCAAGAATATTTGAAGGTTTAAGCGCAATCCAATCAAGAGGAATAACTCCAAATAAAAGTAAAGGCGTACAAATTAAAAAAAAGATTATATTAATTAGAATAATTTTAGTGTTAACGCTTAAATCACCCCATGCAAAATTTCCATAAAAAGAAGAATATTTCATTTTTTCTTTTTCGAAACTTTTCTTTTTTGAGGTTTTTTAGGCACTTTCTTTTTTTGTAATTTTTTTGGTTTAGAAACTTTTTTTATCTTCTTTACATTCTTTTTCTTCGTAGCTTTCTTTTGTTTTATTTTAGAAACCCCCTTCTTCGAAGAGACTTTTGCTAGTTTCCCTGATGATTTCTTATTCTCCTCTCTTCTCTTTCGTCTAATCTCTTTTTTCTCTTCTTCAACTTTCTTCCTTTCTTTCTCTCTTACCTTTTCCACACTTTCTTCTTGAAGGTTTAGTTCTTTATTCAGCTCTTCTAAAGCAACCTCAAGTTTGTTATAATTTTTTTTCAGCTCTCGCAAAAGTTTAGAATTATCTTTTAACTTAAAAACTTCCCCGCATTCAGGACAAGTAAACTCAGAAAGTAATGCATTCTCATCATTAACTTCAATATTGCAAGTATCACATACATAAAAAGACATCGCCTCCCGACTTTGAATCTGATTGAAAACCTGCTCTTTTCTTTGTTCAGTATTTTTTTTCAAAAATTCCAAAGATTTAATTTTTTCCATTCTCCAAAAATAAGTATACCATCCCTTTTTTTCGTCTTTCTTCCGAATATGAGAAACAACCCCCTTATCTGAAAGTTTGTAGAGTAAATTCCTCGTCTGATTCACAGTAAGATTTAATTTTTTTGCAATTAAGAATTCATTAACATGTTTTTCTTTGTTCAACAGTTTTGCAATTTCCTCAGCGTTTTTCCCCACGATAAGCCTAACAGTTTCTCTTAGAAAGTCTTCAAACATTTTGTCTCCTCTACTATAAAAATAAAAAATAAAGGTTTTTAAACCTATGTGATATAACATATATATTAAAATGGGATTATTTAGTAAAAAAGAGGATAAAAAAGAGGAAACTATGACACATTCGTTACCAAAACTACCAGAGTTTCCAAGTTTTAACGAAGACAGATTTATGGTACCCGAACCGATTCATAAACTTCCCAACTTTCCTTCCGGTTCAATCGGCGACGAATTTTCACAAAAAATGATTAAGCAAGCAGTCGGAGATTCAAATAAAAAATATGTTATTGAAGATGATGAAGACTCCCAAGAGTTAGAAGAAAGGAATGACACAAGTGAATTTGAACATCCCCTTAAACATCCAAAACAAGAACCAATATTTATTCGAATTGATAAGTTTGAAGAAGCAATGAAAATTTTCCAAAAAACAAAAAAGAAATTTAGAGAGATTGAGAGTATGTTAAATGAAATTCAAAAACTCAAAGAACAAGAAGAAAAAGAGCTAAAAGTTTGGGAAAAAGAAATAATTTCTGCAAAAGAACAAATTGAAAAAATCGACCAAGAGATTTTTTCAAAAATATAAAATGAATTCTAAAGACGAACTCATTCATGTAAAGTTTGAATTCAGCGAGGGAGTTGCTGCAAAAAAAAGAATCTTATCTTCAGAAATCATCCTCCTAAAAATTCAAAAAACAATTCAAAGATATAGGGCAATTCGAATTAAAGAAATGCAATTAAAAATACTTTTAAAAAAAGTAATGAAAGAATTAACCTTATCTTTAACAGAATTAGAAAAAACTCTCCCAAAATCCGAAATTCCAAAACTAATAAAACATGAAGAAAATGAAACAAATTATTCAAGTGGAAATTCAGGACTTGAATCAGAGTTAAAAGATATTCAAAATAGATTAAGAAATCTTGGATAAGAAATTTTAAAAACTTCCCTTATTCTCTAGATAAATGATAACTCGTAAACAAATCATAAAAAAATATATTGAATTTTTCAAGTCAAAAGGACACAAAGAAATTCCTAATTCTAGTTTAATTCCTGAAAATGATCCAACAGTTTTATTCACCACCGCAGGAATGCATCCACTAGTGCCATATCTCCTAGGACAAAAACACCCTCTTGGAAAAAGGTTAACTAATGTTCAAAGATGTATAAGAACCGGCGACATTGACGAAGTTGGAGATGCATTTCATCACACTTTCTTCGAGATGTTAGGAAACTGGAGCTTAGGAGATTATTTTAAAAAACAAGCAATTGAATATTCATTTGAGTTTTTAACAAAAATTTTAAAAATTCCTTTAGAAAGATTAGCAGTAACTTGTTTTAGGGGAGATGAAGACGCTCCAAAAGATGGAGAAGCTGCAAATATCTGGCAAAATTTAGGAATTCAAAAAGAAAGAATAGCATTTCTTCCAAAAAAAGATAATTGGTGGGGACCAGCAGGAAACACCGGACCATGCGGACCAGACACAGAAATGTTTTACTGGAAACCTCAAAACGTAGATCCCCCAAAAAAATTCAATCCTTCAGATAAAAACTGGGTTGAAATTTGGAACGATGTTTTTATGCAGTATAATAAAAATTCAAAAGGAAAATATGAAGATGCAAAACAAAAAAACATTGACACAGGAATGGGAGTAGAAAGAACAACCGCAATCCTAAATGGATTAGAAGATAATTATCTCACTGAAATTTGGCAACCAATAATTGAAAAAATTGAAAAACTCTCTAGAAAAAAATATTCTGAAAATCCAAGAATAACACGACACATGCGAATCATCGCAGACCACATTAAAGCCGCAACAATGATAATCGCCGACGGCATTTCGCCAGGAAACACAGAACAAGGATACATTGTAAGAAGATTAGTTCGAAGAGCAATTAGATATAAAAAAGAACTAAGAATTACAGAATCAATTTCAAAAATAGCAGAACCAGTTTTCAAAATCTACGATGACTACGAACACTTGCAAAAAAACAAAAAGCAGATATTAGAAGAATTAAAAAAAGAAGAACAAAAATTTGAAAAAACATTAGAAAAAGGTCTAAACATTTTTGGAAAAATAACAAAAAACAAAAAAGAAATTAGTTGTAAAAACGCTTTCCTCCTTTACCAAAGCTATGGTTTTCCA
>CAZUQL010000004.1:0-25525 GCA_964622565.1 Candidatus Woesearchaeota archaeon
ATTATGGTCGTCTTCTCCATAATTATTGTGAGCATGAATATAAACAATCTTGTCCTTGACCTGTTCAATAAATCTTTCTAAATCCATTCCAAGAGTTTTGTTTTCAATTGCGGTGTTTAAATGTCCAAGATCTAGATTATAATCTAATTCTGGAAAAGACTTTAAAACATCTAAGCAAGTATCTGCAAAAAAATTTCCATTTGATTCATATATTATTTCTACAGAATTTTTCTTTGCAAACTTTAGTAAACTCCGAAAAATTTCTTTCTCTTTCTTAGTCAATTTTTCTTGTTTAAGGTGAAGTATTAATTCCTTAACTCCTAAAATTTTACATAGAATAACCTCTGCTTTGACAATATTTAATTCTGCTTCGTTAAATTCTGGAACTTTAAAATCCTTACAACTAAAAATTCTGCTTGTTTGAGTGTGCATACTCAACTTTTTGCCCTTTAAATGCTTTTTAGCTTTCAAAATTTTTTTAATATTAAATCTTAAATTTGGATCTTTAGTAGTAATTTCTAGAACATTGCAATTTACTTTATCTTTTTCATCGTAAAAGATATTTGTTGTTTTAATTCCTACTAACGGCCTTTTCATATTTCGTAGAATATCCAATTATTTATAAATATTTCGCTTAATAATTGGATAATCTCCAACTAAATATATATAGTTTTACAAATTCTTTATCTTAATTAAATAATGCGAAAGCAAGGAGAAAAAATGACAACAAAACAAGAAAGAGAATTTGAAGAAAGAAAAATGAACTTCATAGGAAAAATGTGGAATAAGCGAATGAACGGAAGTCTTGATTTATGTGATCAAGTTCGTTTTGACGAATTGCTTGAAACTGCAAATATGTGTAGACTCCTTGGAGCTGCAGGAGAAACAGAAACTGTTAGAGGACAACTTGCAAGAAACATGGTTCAAGGAATGTATGAAGTAGTTTTTCCAAATCAGATCCAACAAAACTCCGACGAATCAGTTGGATGCGCAATTCATGGGGTAGTCCCATATTCACATGGATTTTGTCCTTTTTGTGATTAGAACGAATCCCTTTTTTTATTAACTTTTATTTATTTCTAAGATAAATACTTTTGTTTTTATATCTTATCTTGAAATTTCTACGGGAAGAATTAACCTGTAAGAGGGGTCTTCTTTTCCTCTATATGTGCTTTTTTCTACGACAAATTGAGGAGTTAAGGGAAAGGTACAGTTTGAAAGAAAAGGAGCTATTGCTTGTAAGAGTTTTTGAGACTCTGGATCGGTTCGAGGATTAAAATTGAAGTTTCTATAATATGGGGGGATTACTCCTCCTTGAGGAGAAGGTATTTTATTCCCATAACACTTAATGAACTCTCTAATTGCCGAATAAGGAATGGTTCCTAATATTTCTGAATCTTTTTTAAGTTCTTTCTTTTTTCCTGGATGATATGTTGTTGCAAAATCTCTACCTCTTACATCTACTTCAAATAAATGGCCCTCTCTCACTACTTCTTCCATTGCGCCTCTTGCCCATCTCTCTAATTCTATTGGATCTGAATTAATTTTTCCAACGATTTCTAGTAGAACCTTGAATTCTTGAAGGAGAATCTCCCCATATCTCATTTTCCAAGTTTCATCTGGGGATAAAAGGATCCCTCCTCCTAAGTTAATCAAATCTGTTTCATTTCTTTTTAATCTCCGAATTAAATCTTCTCTATCTTCTCCCCTCCTTAAATAATCTTCTTCTTTTTGTTTAATTGTAGTTCTAAGTTCATTTAATTCTTTTTCTAAGCTTCCCGATTTTTCTCTTTCTACTCTTAATGCTCTTCGCTGTCTTTGAATTGGCTGGTCGCTTCTAAAATCTTGAAGAGATGAACGGAAGTAAAAATCATCTGATAAAAGAGTATCTATTTCAGAACAAACTCTCGTAAAATAAGTGGTTTTTGTAGAAGCCCCGGGTGTATCTTTTGTAATATCTGGATGATAATATTTTGCGAGAATTCTTTTTAAATCACCTAAAAATCTTTTTAGTTCTCCTATCTCCATTCCTTTTAGTATCCATGATTCTACTCCTAAGAGGGTAAAAGGATTCACTTTATTTTCTTGCTCATATAAATCTGGAAGGTTTGTCATAAGTATAATTATTTTTTAGATTTTAGAATATTCATCTTCTTCATCAAAATCTTCATCAAAGTCGTCTTCCCACATTAATTCTCCTGTTCTTAAATCTAAGATTGATTCTGGTGAATATCCACTTCTTTCACTTTCATCGACAATTTCTCTTATTTGATATAATGCTCTAATTGATCTCCACTTATCTGATTCATATGCTTTTTTCTTTCCATCGACTCTTTCGTATAGTTCATTTAGTCTTTCAACTCCAATGCTTTTGATTAATCCTAAAAGAGTTCTATAGCTTGCAGAAGTTCTACAGTCTCTTAGTCCTTCTCTAAGTTCTTCCATTTCTGCTAATTCGTCGGTAAATGTAGAAAATCTTGTAAAATTTCCTGAGAGACTTGCTAAGTATTCTTCTCCATAAACAGTAACTACTGCCTCTAAAAAGTGCTTTGTTCTAATTTTTTGTCCGGTTATAGAAGGGAGGGTTGCAGTAATATCAATAATTGCTTCTATTTCTCTTGGAGATAATCCAACTTCATTTAATCTTGTTATTACCGGAAGAGAGGCGTATCCAGCTCTGCTATTTTTCAATATTTGAATTAATTCTTCTCGGGGATTTGTTCTTACTAATGCAGTACTTTCTTGTTCCATAATAAATAAAACTAAATCTTTTTCTTTTTAAATCTTTCCTTTTAACACTACTAAAGAATTACAACTATTTTACTCTTTCATTTCCCCCCTTATTATTTCCATAACTTCTCCAGCATTAACTTTGCCTTGAAATTCTTTCATTACTAATCCCATGTAGGCGTTTTCTCTTAGGCCGGGTTTTTCTTTGAGGATTTTTAATATGAATTCTTCTATTTTGTTTTTGTCTGTGGTTTTGAATTTTATTTCAGAAAGTTTTTTTCCTGATATGAGTTGTTTCATTGTTTCTTGGATTTTATTTTGAGGAAGTTTTCCTTTTTCAAGTTTTGATAAAATTTCAAAGTAATTGTCTTCTAGGATTTGTTCAATTTGGGCTAGTTCTTGTTTTTCGTGTTTTGCTATTTCTTTTGGCCAAAGGAGGATCATTTTTGCAATGAGTTCTGCTTTGTTTGAAATTTTTATCAATTCTTCAAACAAATTTAATTTATTTTGTTTAAATAGGAGATTAATCATTTCTTGGGTTAGTCCGGTTTTTTTAAGGTTAGACTCTGTTTCTTGTCTAGATTTGGGAAGTGTTTTTTTTGCTTGATTTATCTTCTCTCTTGAGATTTTTAATAAAGGTAAATCTGTTTCTGGGTACATTCGAGAGCTTCCAGGGAGGGGTCTTAGATATTTTGTTGTTGCGTCTGGAAGAACTTTTCTTACTTCCATTTCAACAGGGTTTCCTGCTTCAGAAAGTTCTTTCTGTCTAATGATTTCGTTTTCAATTGCTTTTTCAAAAATATCCATTTTTTGCATTCCTTTAATTTCAACCCTATTTTCATTTTTTATAGAGATATTAATGTCTTGACGAATTGTCCCAATACCTCTTCGGACTTTGCAACTTCGCAAAATTTCTCCAATTTTTAGGGCAACTTCTTTTGCATGTTCTGAAGATTTTAAGTCTGGAGAAGTTACAATTTCAATTAAAGGAATTCCGAGTCGATCTAAACGATATGTTGTTTCAGATTTTTCTTTTTTAATTATTCGTGCTGCGTCTTCTTCAAGGTAAACATTTTCTATTCTTACTTTTCCTTGGGAAGTTTCTAAAAAACCATTTATTGCAATTAAAGTGCTTCGCTGAAATCCAGATGTGTTTGACCCATCAATAACTGTTTTTCGCATTATTTGAGTTATTGGAACAATTTTGCAGTTTAGTAATAAAGAAATGTGTAAGGCAATTAAAAGTGCTTCTTGGTTGATTTCGTGGGGTGGTTCTTCATCAAGTTCAACTAAGCAGGTTGAGTCATAACCTTGGTAAATAAATTGCTTTTTTAGACTTGATTGGTAGAGTGCAGCGACGTCAACTTCTCCTGATTCTCCTGCAACAGCGTGGAGTTTTCTTTTAACTTCAAAATCTGGTTTGTCTTTTCTTAGGATACTTGGGCAATTACAAAAAAGTTTTTTAGAATCTAATTGTTGATGAATTTCTAAGCCTGCTTTGAAATTTAATTTTTTATAATCTTCTGGAGACATATAATAAAAAAGAAAATCGAAGTTATAAATTTAATGGGTTGTTAATCTGAGTCTTCTCCTCTATTGAACGCATTCCATCTTCTTAAAAAATTTCCTCTAACTCTTTCCCTTTCTCTAGGAAGGGGCTCTTCAAAAGAGATAAAACATCTTTGTTGTCCAACTCCTGGAAGGATCATCGCAGAGCAATATTCTCCTTCCTCTTCTGGTTTTGCCTTGTGAGCAAAAGAAATTATTTTTTGATAGACTTCGTGAGGATTCATTGAAGGAGAGATTAAAGAGAGATTTAAGTTAGAGGGGTGTTCTCTTTCCCACCGATCAAACGAATAGGGGTTAGATGGAACCTTCCAATCCTTCATAAATATTCCTACTTGAGTTTCTAATCGTCTTAATACGTCGGGAGTTAAATTCTCTAAAAGATTACGTTTGTCAATGGGAAATTCTAGGACTAGGGGTTGTGATCTTTCTAAATGTTCATATATCCATTCCAATGTTTCAGTAAATCCTCCACGTCTTTTTATTAGTTCTTCAGCAGCAACTCCATTTAATCCTCCATGGAATCCTCCATATATTCCACACCTATGTAGCCAAAGTTTTAGTGTTCTTACTGCCATCACTTGATCGGCGTTTAATCCTCTTGCATGATTTGTATCATACACACAGGGTTCACATTCTTTTTCTTCAGTGGGAAGTACAACAGAACATTCGACTGGAAAACCTTCAAAGACACTTCTTCGATCTACTCGTCCATATGCTTCGCATGTTTGTCCTTCGGGGAACATTTCTTCTAAAATTCGTGTTCTCTGGTGGTTTCCTTTTAAACCACTTAGAATCACTTTTACATCAAAATCACATATTGCAGTATCATCTGGTGCACAAGGATCAATTATACATGTCAATCGCTCTGGATTTGAAGAACCTACTAGTCTGATTTTTCCTTCTTTACGTGATTGACTTAACTGTTGAACTAGTTTAGAATGAAGCTTTTTGCCAGTTTTAACTACCCTATCTATTCCATCTTCCATATCCCAAATGGAACTTCTAAAAGCATTTAAATCATAATATCCGTGCATTGCTTTTTTAGTGCTTTTTTATTTAAAAACCTTTCTATCTTCACCCCTTGTAAGTTACGACAGGTAATCAAAACATCCATAAGATTTAAAACCTTTGTTCTGTTAAGTTACTTATGGAAAAAAAGAGGCCGAATTCAATTCAGAAAATTAAAAAGTCAATTATTCTGCAAGAACATAAACTTAATTTTTTGAAACTTAATCATCCTGTTTCAAATTTTCCTAAGACTTTTGGGCAAAGGGCTGCAGATATTCTTACTACTTGGGCTGGTTCGTGGTTGTTTATCATTTTCTTTGGAGTGTTTATTGTTTTTTGGATGGTTGTGAATACTTCTTGGATTTTGTTTGGACAAACTTGGGATCCGTATCCATTTATTTTGCTTAACCTTGCACTTTCTTGTTTAGCTGCAATTCAAGCTCCGATAATTTTAATGTCTCAGAATAGAGAAGCACAAAAAGATAGATTAAGGTCGGAATATGATTATGCAGTTAATAGAAAATCTGAAAAAGAAATTCAAGAGATTCAGAGACAACTTGCAAAAATTGAAGGGTTGTTAAGAAAAAAGTAATTATTGTAATTTAATTTCTTTTTCAAATTCTGTATTGATTTTTATTGGGTGTTTTCTACAAAAATCTTCTATCTTTGTTGCAGATTTGTGGGCTTCTAAATAAGTTAATTTTTTTTGATTCATTAATCTTCTTTCATGAAGTTCGTGGATTAAAATAAATTTTCTTTCGTTGGGTAAAATACTATCATCTAACCAAACTTCGTTTTTTGGAATGTAGTTATCTGTATATCCATGCGAACCGCCGGCAAAACTAATGTCTAAAAAGTCTCGAACAGCTTCTCCGTTGACAATCCATATTTTCAAATTTTGGTTGATGTTTTTAAATATCTTTTTATGAACTTTTTTAGGTGATTTTGATTTTATGAAAAATTGTTTCAGTTTTCTTGCGAAAGAGGATTTTTGTCTTTCTTTTTTTTCAACTTTACTCGCTATTTCAAATGATTTGGTGTACGATGCTCCTTTTTTCATTAATCTGTTTTCCACCAGGAGGTGGTCTATGTAAAATTGTTTTTCTGCTGAAGAACCTTGATCTAGCCAAAATTCGTTTTTTGGAATAAACTTGAAATGGTAATGTTGTCCGAGATTTACAAAATCCTCACAAATTTTTTTTCTTATAAAGTTCCCATTCACTTCCCAGACCTTGAAACTGGGGAGGTTTTCAATTTGTTTAAGATAAATCTTTTTCCGAAGGGATTTAACTTTTTTTAGAATTGTTTTAAGATTTGGTTTATATTTTATATTTTCTAAAACTTCATCCTCTTTCATGGTATTATATCGGGATTTTGTTTAAAAATTTATCTTTTGGATTTATTCTTCTAATCGCTCATTAAATTCTTTAGAAATATTTTCAAGCATTTTTTCTTTTATCTTGCTTTTTGTCCAGTCTTTATGTCCTAAAACCCAGCCGAGTTTTACAAATGCAGTTTCAGAGTGCATGTCTTTTAAATAAATAATTCCGGTTTTTTGGAGCTCTCTTCCATTGCTGTAAACTAATGGGTCGACTCTGCCGTAGATACATTGTGAAGTTGCGCAGACTACTAACCCTTTTTCTTGAACTTCTTTTAATTTTTTTGTCCAACCTAAATGCGCACGTTTTGTTGCAACATGTCCTAATGCTCCCATTTCTAAAATTAATCCCCTATATTTATTTTTAATATAATAATCTAAAATATCTGGATTTTGTCCTGGATGGAATTTTAATAATCCTACTTTTTCTTCAAAACTCAAATCTAGTCTTACTTTGTTTTTATTCTTTACATTATAATGTTTTAGAAATTGAATTTTATCGGGGAATATCTTTGCAATTGGTTTGCTGTTTATGGGTTTGAAAGCGTCTCTTCTGGAGGTGTGCATTTTTCGAACTTTTGTCCCTTGAATTACATTACAAAATAGATCGTCTGAATCTGCGTGTCCTACGAGAATGACTTCTGCAATATCTGAAATTGCAGCAAGAGAAGAACATTGTAGATTTAAATTTGCATCTGATGAAGCTCGGTCTACACTTCGCTGGGAGTAAGTTAGAACTACTGGTTTGTTTAAATTTTGTAACATAAAAGATAAGGCTGCGGATGTGTAATGTAAAAAATCTGTTCCATGGGTTATGATAATTCCTTGGATGTTTGAATCATTTAAAAGTTTTTCAGATGTTTTTGCAATTTTTTGCCAGTCTCTATAGTCCATATCTTCAGATGCTTTCATAAATGGAACCTCCACTTTCAGAACATTTACTTTATTAAAAATTTCAGGATAATATTTAAACAAACTTTCTGGATTGGTTAACCAGTCGACTCCTCCTTTTTTTGGGTTTAGACGAGCTGCAATTGTTCCTCCGGTGATAATCATCCCAATATTGGGTTTTTTAGAATCAGACTTTATTTTCTCTTCTTGAGGCTTTTCAGTTGCTTTTTTTATTAGTTTAATTTCTTGAACGTCTTTTTTAGGAAATCCAATATTGTAACCTGAATCTAATTTTAACAATACAATTTCTTTTTCATCTTCAGAACTTTCAAGTAAGGTTCCTTCGTAAATTTTATGAAGAAGATGCAGCTGAATTAAATCTCCTGGTTTTGCATTTGTGGGTTTCATGAAATTAGAGAAGAAGAAAGGGATTAAAAAGTTATTGTTATCTTTTGTGTTTTCTTTTTTTTAGAATTTTGTATTTGAGAATAAGGAGTATAATAACTACTGAGACTATTCCAATAAGAGGATATAAAACTGGAGGAGTTGATTTTTCTATCTTAATTTGGGTGGCTGTTTCTTCTGGATCTGTTTTGTTTCCTCTTTCAGAAATACTTTTTATAGAAATTTGTTCTAAGGGATTTTGAATTTCTGTTGTGCCACTTCCTCCGCCCCCTCCGCCACCTGGGCTTGTGGCTGTTTCTTGAGCTGTTTCTTGTAATGTTGTTAAATAAAATTCTTCCTTTGAAAACTCGTTTGAGTATTTTTCATAGTTTAGTAACATTTCTACTGTGATGTTTAGAGATTCTAAATTTTTTGAATAAACATAAAGGGAGTCTGCTTGGGAATCATAAATTACAATTGAGTTGTTGTTAAATATCGAAGTTGAATAATTAAGGGTTTGTATTTTGTCGTAATTTGAAATAACGATTATTCTTTTTTCATTCCCAGAGTATTCTGATTCAAGAGAGGTTTTGCTTGACAGATTAAATTCTGCTGCGAATTTTGCAATTAAAACAATTTCATCTGCACTTGCATTGTCTGAAATTATTAGTTCATAATTGTTTGTCATATTTCCAAGAAATTCTGAAATTGACGATGCAGAAGTAAGTCCTATAAAAATGATTAAAATAAAAATTAAACACTCTTTTTTCATTTAATAAATAAGGCGGAGAAGATTAAAAAGTTATTGATTTTTCTAGGTCTTTAATCACAACCTATAAAAAACTGTCTTTCGTTTAAATTCCATGCCAATTATCGGTTTAGAAATTCATGCTTATTTAAATACAAAAGAAAAACTTTTTTGTTCTTGTAAAGCAGAGCATGGTTTGAAAAGTGCGAGTCCGAATTCAAATATTTGTCCAATTTGTACTGGTCAACCAGGAAGTAAACCAATGCTTCCTAACTCTTCGGCAATTGATAAGGTTATCCAAATTGGTTTGATTTTAAATTGTAAAATTAGTTCTGAAATTGTTTGGCAGAGAAAACATTATTCTTGGCCTGATCTTCCGAAGGGTTATCAAAATACAATTTCGGGTTTTCATGCTTTGCCAAATTGTCTTAATGGAAAATTTTTAGGAATTAGAATTCGTGAATGTCATATTGAAGAAGATCCTGCAGCGTGGAACCCTCAAACCGGGGAGATTGATTACAACCGTTCTGGGAGTCCGTTGATTGAAATTGTTACAGAACCTGATTTTAAATCTTCAGAAGAAGTTGTGGAGTGGTTGAAACACCTGAGAATTGCGCTGGGTTATGTTAAAGCAATAGATAAAGAAGCAGGGTTGAAGGCAGATGTGAATATTTCTTTACCTGAAAAAAAAGGAGTTAGAGTTGAGATTAAGAATGTAAATTCATTGAAAAATATTGAGGAAGCAATTAAATATGAAATTTCGCGACAGGAAAAAGAGGTTCCAAAACTTCAAGAAACTCGGAGGTATGATACTGAGAAAAAAGTGACTATGAAGATGCGTTCAAAGGAAGATGCAGAAGATTATCGATTTATTTCTGACCCGGACTTGCCTGTTTTGGAAATTGCAACTTCTAGAATAGAAAAAATTAAGAAATCTCTTCCTGAAACTCCGCAAGAGAAATTGAAGAAGTTGGTTTCGAATTATAAGATTCCCAAAAAATCTGCTGAGATTTTAACAAAGAATATTGATATTGTTGAATTTTTTGAGAAGGTCCTTAAGAAAATAAACCCGGGCTTGGCGATTCGTTGGGTTACAGAAGAGTTGCTTTCTGTTTTAAATTATAATAAGAAATCTCTTGATGAAATTGACTTATCTACTGAACATTTTATTGAACTTTTAAAAATGATTGAAAAAAATATTTTAACAGAATTGAAAGCAAAAGAGGTTTTGAGAAGTTGGAAAGAAAAGTCTGAATCACCTTTGGAATTTGCTGAAAAAAATTCTCGGATTTCTGATAAAGGAGAAATTGAGAAAATTATTGAGAAGGTTATCAAAGAAAATTCCAAAGCTGTTGAAGATTATAAACAGGGAAATGAAAACGCTTTGAACTTTTTAATTGGGCAGGTTATGAAACTTACAGAAAAGAGGGCGGATTATAAAACTGCGAGGGGGATTTTGGAGGGGATGTTGAATGGAAGTTAAGGAACTTCAGAGTTTGGGTAATGAACTTGTTTCAAAAATTGATGAGAAACAGGATATTTCTAGAACAGAAGTTCTTACAATGTCTCAACTTGTTGAGGAGTTTGGGGAGCTTGCAAAAGAAGTGAATAGAAAAGATTTGAGGGGGCAGGATTTTTTAAAAGAGAATTTGGCAGATGAATTTGCAGATGTGTTTTTACAATTTTCTAAATTGATATCTCAATTTAACCTTGATTTGGAGAAATCTGTTTTAGATAAAATCGAAGTTCTGAAGAAGAGGCATGGTTTGGACTGACAAAAATTTTGGTTTTGTAAATGAGCCTACGAGGATTCGAACCTCGATCAACAGGGTTTTTCATATATTTGTGTTAAATTCACGAATCTATTCCGAAACCTGGCATTCTATCCATTGAACTATAGGCCCTTAAAATAATAATGTCAAAGGGTTTTTATACTTTAAGATTTTAGCTTCTTCAAGAGGAAGATGAAAAAACACCACAAAGTTTTGATTGGAAGTTTTAGTTCGCTTTTAATTGCAGTTCTTGTTTTGAACAGTGTTTTTATTTATGTGCTTTATGGTTCGCTTGAAATGAGGTTTAGTGATCTGAGTTCAGATATAGAAACTTTGAGACAGGAAACACAGTCAAATGTGAACGCTCTTTCTGAGAATTTAATTGAAGTTAAAGGGGATTTGGAAAAAACAGCAGATACTTTAGATTTAAAAGTTAGTTCTGTAAATGAGGAACTGGAGTCGCTGAAGATTTCTTCAGATTCTAGTTTTTCTGGAATTATTGAAGACGTAGTTAAGGCAGTTGTGACAATTAAAACTGATGTAAGTCAGGGAACTGGATTTATTATTTCTTCAGATGGATATCTCGTCACTAATGCTCATGTTTTAGAAGGTGCTTCGCGAGTTGTTGCATATGATTATAATAAGAATTCTATGACTGCAGAGTTTATTGGATATGTGGATAGTTTAGATATTGCGCTTTTGAAAATTTCTGGAAATTTTGAGGAACTTGAGTTGGAGGATTCAGATGATGTTTCTGTTGGAGAGAGAGTTATTGCAATTGGTAATCCTCTTGGGTTGGAGTTTTCAGTTTCAGAAGGAATTGTTTCAGGAGTTCATAGAGAAGGATTAGTAAGTGGTTTAAATGCATATATTCAAACAGATGCAGCATTAAATCCGGGGAATTCAGGAGGGCCTTTGATAAACAAGCAGGGGAAGGTTATTGGGATAAATAATTTCAAACTCAGCGACGGCGAAAGTTTAGGTTTTGCTTTAGAGTCTAATTATATTAAGGAGGCGGTGAATATGATTTCAAAACAAGAATTAGGAATGGAGATTTTTTAGGTGATGAAATTTATTTTTTAGCTTGTCTCCAAAGTAAATCAAAAATGAACTTTTCTTTTTCAACTATTGCTTTATCTTTAATTAAAACTCCGTGTAATTCTCCTTCTCCTGCAATAATTCCAACATAATTTTTAGAGATTAAACTATAACTTGTGGTTTTTTCTAATTCTTTTAATTCTTTAATCTGAGTAAACTTTCCATAATCTTTAATTTCTTTATGGACCTCTGTCCCTTTTTTAGTGTTAATTACAGCTTTCATTTTTATTTTATTAATGATTCTTGTTTTCCTCCAATAGATAGATTCATATTCAATTAATCTGTCTGCTATTGTAAAGTTTCCATATCCCAATACTTCTTTATTTTTTTTAGAATCATTAATTATAATATTTAATGCAGAAAGAATTCCTTTTTTTCCTTCAAATAACATGACCTCTGGTTTTTCAGAAACTGTTTTTTCTTTTTGTTTGAGTAGGGGGACGATTGTTTTAATTTTATCTTTTTTTTCTTCTAGTAAACCCATAATATGTTCTGGTTTGAGGGGTTTAAAATATTGGACTTTGTTTTTTTCAAATACAGAGCAAAACCCTTTTTCTTGGAGTGATTTTAATAATGTGTATGTGGTAATCCGGTTTAGTTTGGCTATTTCAGATATTCGCGAGGCTGTTTCTTCTCCTAATTGGAGGAGGGCAAGGTAAACTGCAACTTCCTTTTCGGATAGACCAATATCTTCGAGTATGGAAATTATCTCTTGATTCATGGTTTAGTTAATATTTTAACTATTTTAAGCCTTTCTATCGTAGTAATTGATTTACAACAAACGTTTAAGTATAGTTGAGTTGCTATTGTTTAGTGATTAAAATGGTAGATAATTTAAGGACTAGAGTCGGAGAGAGTTCAGACTTAAGAGATTTAGCAAGAGCTATGGAAACTCCTTTTAGAATTGATGCTTATGATCTTGGCGTAGCCGGAGCAATTGCTTATATACCTTCTTCAGTAAATATTTATATAAATTCTTGGATCGATGATGGAAATTCTTCAGTTCAAAAATTCGCATTGACCAGTAGTTCTATCCCCGAAGTGATGGCGTTAAGATTAGTTCAACACTCATTACCTAAATCAGCAAAAGAGTCAAAAGGTTTGATTGGAGGATTGGCTACAACATTAATTGATTTAGGGAAATCTATTGATGAGCTTTATGAAGAACAAGACAAGATTTATTGGTTAAAAAATGCAAATTCTGCACAAAGATTAATTGTAGATGGGGGTAAAAAAGTAATACAAGGCTTATATAAACCTATGAGGGAGTTTCAATATTCTGAAGACCCTTTTCTCTATAAACCATCTTGGGTAAAGAGTGAAGATTGGGCTGAAAGTAAGGAGGCAAGATCTGGCATTCTTTTATTTGGAACAATTTGTCATAACTTTAAAACAGCTTGGATGAATATGCAAGGAAGGTGGAGGATCTGATGAGTTTTGAAAAATTTCTTGTAGAAAGATTAGGGGTTTCTAGAAATAGTGGGACTTCCAAAGGAGATCTTTGTTTTAGTCAGGCAAAAGTTTATGAAGAGGAATCTAGAAAATATGATCTCTTAGAATATCCTGGTTATATTTTTAGAGATCTTACTGAAGTTTGTAGAGAAAGAGGAATGGCCTCAGATTTAGCTTCGAGTTTAAGGTTTTTGAGGGGAGGAGAAGATTTTGCATTCAGGGGATTACCTGATTCTGTGAAAGGATTTACAACAAATGAATTTTATGATTTGTTTAAAGAATATCTTCAGGTGGTTGGAGAGGATTTAAATTTAAATGGAGATCATCTACTAATAAATCCTCAAGGAGAACAGGTAGGTTATTGTTCAATAACTTATTCTCGATGTGGAGAACCTAAAGACCATATACTTTTAGTAACTTGGGAACCAAATGCATGGTCAAAAGAGGGGAAGGAATGAAAAGATGAAAAAACTACGCCACCTTATCACAAATGTTTCTGAAACAGACATTTGGGTAGATGGAATTTTACTTCCTAAGAATTTAATTAATCCAAAATTAATCTATGAAAAAATTGAAGGTTGGACATTAAGTGCCAGTTTTGCTACCCATATAGAGATGTTGGTTCCTTTTGCTCATGAAATAGCTAAAGCAAGAGCACCAGAAAATGCGAATGCTTACGAACTCTTAGGACATACTCAAGAGGTAAGAGGAGGATATCAAAGAAAAATAAGATATTATCAATTAAATGAAAATGCAGTTGAGGAAGTCTTACAAGAATTAAATTCTTCTACAAGAGCATTGGCAAATGTTGCAAGTAATTTAACTCGGGGATATACTTAAAAGGTATAATGGGCTAATAATTAAAAGAATGAAAATATCTCAAATAAAGAAGGTGATGAAAAAATATGGAAAAGCTTGGGAGAATAAGGACACTAATTTAATTTTAAATTGCTTCACTAAAAACGGAATTTATCAAGAGAGTCCATTAAGAAAACCCTACAAAGGACATAAAGAAATTGCTAAATTTTGGAATGAGATAGTTGTTAATAACACAGAGAAAATAAAATTCAAATTAGGAAAATGTTATGTTTCTGAAGATGGAAAAAAAGGATTTGCAGAGTGGGAATGTGTGAATGTTTTCAAAGGAAAAATAAATAAAATGGTCGGGATTATGATTCTTAAAATAAAAGGAGACAAAATTATTTATCTAAATGAATATTGGAATCAAGATAATTGGTTAGATTAAAATGAAACTAACAAACTTAACTAAAAAAGACTTTGAAAAGATTTTGAGTAATTATGAAATTGGAGATTATAAATCGCATAAGTATATTTTTACTGGAGGAAATACAGTTTATAAGCTAATTACTTTTAAAGGAAATTTTCTCCTCAAGGTTTATGAAACCGCTAGCTTAGGTTTTGTGAATTATCAAATTGAATTAATGGAATTCTTAAAGAAGACAAATGTTTCTACCCCTCCAATTATGAATACTAAGAATGGAAGAGGTTTATTTATTTACCATAAGAAAAGGATGGCAATTCAAAAGTTTGTTAATGGAATAGAGGTGCAATATCCAAATGAAAACCTTGCTGAAGATATGGGAAGAAAATATGGAATTATGAATAAAGTGCTTTTTAATTTTAAAAAAAGAGTTACAAAAAAAGAAGCAGAATATCCAGATAGGTTAGTAAAATGGAATCTTAGATTCTTTGGGGGATTTGATTTACAAAAAGAATCTAAACTTCTTTTTCAAGAAATTCAAAGATTAAATAAGAAAAAATTAAGAAAAAGTTTAATTCATGGGGATTTGTGTGAAGGTAATTTTTTAGTAGAAAAAAATAAAGTTTCTGCAATAATTGATTGGGATGATGTTTATGAGACTTATCTGGTTTATGAACTTGCAACCCCAATTGCTCACAATTTTATAACCCTAAAAAAAATTAATAAAGAATTAATACGGGTTTTCTTAAAAGAATATCAAAAGTATATTAGATTAAACTCTGAAGAAAAAAAAGCACTTTATTTCTTTGTAAAACATCGTGAACTCTCTGCAGGTTCTTGGTGTGTGGATCAAATTAAAAAACATCCAGATAGAAAAGACGAATTGATGAAGTGGACCAATACTTGCATAAAAAAATATAAACTCTTTAGTAATCTTTCATTAGCGGAATTTTTGGAATTGTTAAATTCTTAATCACCAAAAACTTAAATACACTTAAATCTAATTTTAGTTATGTCTAAAAGTAAAAATCAAGAAGGGTTGAGTGTGAAGAAAGAGGAAGATTTTTCAGAATGGTATAATCAGGTTTGTTTAAAGGCTGGGCTTGCAGAATATTCGACTGTTAAGGGTTGTATGGTGATTAAGCCTCTTGGATATTCAATTTGGGAGAATATTCAGAAGAATTTTAATAAGATTATTAAATCAATGGGTGTGAGGAATGCTTATTTTCCTTTGTTTATTCCTGAATCTTTTTTTAAAAAAGAAGCAACACATGCAGAAGGGTTTACTCCAGAGGTTGCGTGGTTAGATAAGGAAGTTACAGGGGGAGAAGAGAAATTGGCTGTGCGACCAACCTCCGAAACAATTATGTATGATTCTTATTCTCGTTGGATTCGAAGTCATAGAGATTTGCCTTTGCGAATTAATCAATGGTGTAATGTTGTTCGTTGGGAAACTAAGGCGACTCGTTTGTTTTTAAGAAGTAGAGAGTTCTTATGGCAAGAAGGACATTGTGTTTACGCAACTGCTGGTGAGTGTGTAAAAGAAACAATTGAATATGCAAAAAGATACAAAAAATTTATAGAAGAATTTTTAGGGATTCCAATTTTAATTGGGGCAAAGACAGATAAGGAAAAATTTTCTGGGGCTGAAACAACTTATTCAGTTGAAGCAATTATGCCTGATTCAAAAGCATTGCAAGCAGGAACATCCCATGATTTGGGGAATAATTTTGCAAAAGCATTTGGAATTCAGTTTGAGGATAAGGACAAAAAATTAAAATATCCCTTTCAAAATTCTTGGGGAATATCTACACGGTTGATTGGTGCTTTAGTTATGACTCACGCAGATGATAAAGGATTGGTTATTCCTCCAAAAATTGCAGACGAGAAAATTGTTGTTGTTCCAATAAGATTTGAGCAGGATAAAAAAGTTTTAGTTAAGTCAAGGGAAATTGTAAAAAGACTTTCAAAATATAATCCTATCTTAGATGAGAGATTAGAGGTTACTCCGGGGTATAAATTTAATGAGTGGGAATTGAAAGGAGTTCCAGTAAGAATTGAGATTGGACCAAAAGATTTAGAGAAGAAAGAATGTATTTTATTCTTCAGAGATAGTTTAGAAAAGAAAGTAGTTAAGATTAAAGATTTGGAAAAAGTGGTGAGTCAAGAACTAATTTTTATGCAAAAAAGAATGTTTGAAAAAGCTAAAAAAGTTTTAGAATCTAAGTTAGATACTGCAGAAAGTTTGGAAGAGTTAAATAAGAAAATTAAACAAGGAAAAATTGTTTTGGTTCCTTTAGAAAATTCAAAAGAAGTGGAGGATATTTTAAAAGATAAACTTGAAGGAGTTAAGACACTTAATCGTCCTTTTAAACAGCCTAATTTAATAAATAAGAAATGCATCATTTCTGGAAAATCTGCAGCCTACTGGGTTTATGTTGGAAGAAGTTACTAGCTTGTTTATAGTTACTCTTTTTGTATGTTCCTTAGTAAGCTAACTTCTAATTCCATTCTTTGAGTTGCTTGAATTAATTTTTCAAGCTCTTCTTCTATGGATGTTTGTTCGTACATTTTGTTTGTCAATGTTTTCATTTTAGTTTTTAATCCTAAGCCCTAAGTAAATTGTTAGAAAAATCCATGCAACTTAACCCGAGACTTAGTTGGATTAAATTGTATGGGGTTTAATTAAAGTATAGACTGAGCTAAAACAATTCAGTTTCCATGCTGTTCTAACTTGTCTTACTTTCATTATTAATTTAAGGAATAGTTTATTTAAATATTTTTCTGTGGTTGCATGATTGATAAAAGTAAAGATTTTTAAATTTGGGTGTTAACTAAAGTTTATGGGACAAGTAAGAGTTTTAATTGTAGAAGATAAAGAGGGACATTTAGCTGATGCTAGATTTGAAATTTCTCGAAGGCAAGAAGCAGGTTTAGATGTTCAAGCGGATTATGCAAGTAGTTTAGGGGGTTCTAGAGAAAAATTTAATGGACATGAGGTTATTCTTAGTGATGTGTTTTTTCCACGGGGGAACAATGATCCAAGGGAAGTTCAAAACCTTGCAGGAATATTAAGGCCTACTTTAGGATGGATCTCTGCAAGCGATGAACACTATGACGCAATTAATGAATGGATGTATCGGGGGGGTGAAGCTCCTTTTGGAGTTTTACTTGCAGAAGATTTAAGTTGTTTTACTTCCTTTGTTTTTTGTACAGACACATATCATCACGGAGTAAAAACTGAGCCAGTTTCACAATATGCACAATCAAAAGAAATTCCTTTTATAGATATTGAAGAAGAGGGTTCTCAGAAAAATTGGGCAGAAGCTTATCGGGCAGGAGTTTTGCCATTGTTTGAAAAAGAATTAGGAGAAAGATTAAGAAGAGGAGAATTAAGAGAGGAGGAATTAATGGAATTAATGCAACAATACTTTTTAGAAGAAGAAATTTCTCCAGAATGGGGGGAAATAGGAGAATATCTTGGAAGGGTGGGTTCAGCTTATAGAAATGGTTTGAGTAGATGTGTTAGTGAAAGAGATTCAGAGAACGATTTTGATTTATGAAGCATCGGAGGGAGTAATCTTTTTTCTTAATGAAGATACTTTTGGAGGAAGTGTTGCCTTTGATGGTTTTTAATTATCTAATTTCTTCTTTTAGTCTTTCTAAATCACTTAACATTATTCTCGCACCAATTGCTTCGTCATGTCCTCCGCCAGAAGAGTTTTCAAATTTTTGGATTATTGGAATCAATATTTTTTTTGCGTTTTTTCCTCTTCCGGAAAGATTTACTTTAAATTCAGATAAATATGCAACAATGATTATCTTATCTTTGAAAAGGTAGCTTAGTTCATTTGATAATTCTGCACTTACACTTAAATCTCCTGAATAAGTAAAGAGGACAATTTTGTTTTTTGATTTTTGGACTTCAGCTTTTGCATTTTTAATTAATAATTTATATCGTTGATTAATTTCTTCAAATCTTTTATGAATCTTTTTATTTTTTTGGTTTTCGTCTAGGATATCTGCGGGGTTTTTTGCATTTACTAAGATCTTTTGCATTGCAACGACGTTAGAGGTTCTATCTTTTAGAGCGAAGCTTAACATTCGCGCGAGTTTTCCAATCTTTGATTCATAATAAATTTGAAATGGATTTTGTGATTTAATTCCTAATTCCTGATTTTCTTTTATAAATTCTTTATATTCTTTTGGAAAGAATCTTTCAGAAATGCAACCTGCGATTGTTATCCATAGATTATTTTTTTGTTTTGTAATTTCGTAGCATAAATAAGTTGTGGGTTGGTTTTCTTTTCCTTTTTGAGTTGGGTTGAGATAGTTTACAAATTTTGGAATTTTTTGGTTTGTTTCGTGATGGTCAATCCATACAACCGGAATATTGTTTTGTTTTGCTTTTTCTAAAAATTCTTTTGAAACTAATGGTTTGTCTAATATGAATATATAGTCTCCGTTTAGTTCTTGGACTTTTTTAAAATAAGTTTCGTCTAGTTCTGGAAATGACTTTATTGCAACTCCTTTTCCTCGTTCAATCCACTTACTTAACAATGCAAAACTGCAGAGTCCGTCGAGGTCGTTGTCGTAGAGGAAGATAGGGTTTTGTGAATTGTTTAGGTGTTCTTGGATTTTTGATATTTCCTTTTTTGTTAACATTTTAATTTTAAGAAGATGGAGTATTTAATTTGAATTTTCTCCTTTTGCAAAAGTTTTAGCGACAATTAAGGGAAATAAAATTGTGGCATCTCCGAAAACTTTTATCGACTGACCGTTTCCTTTAATTTTACCCCACGCAACTGCTTCGTCTGGTCGAGCATTTGAATCTGCTCCGTCCCATTCTTGTCCTGAATTAATGTAAATAGAATAATCTGCACCATTTCTCATTAGATTTGCATTGCAAATGTGGTGTTTCATAATTCCTCCACCAAGTAAAATTATTCCTGTTTTCTTTTGGGTTATTGAAAATTCGTTTAGTTCGTGGATATCTGAAACAATGTCCATTTTAAAATCAGGATGTTTATACATAAAAAAGTGAATCATATCTCCAATGCTTCCGTCGGTGATTGCAGGACAGTAAACCTTAATATTATTTTTGTAGCACCAATAGTAAACACTTTCGGGGTTGTTTATTTCTTTTCCAAGTTCTAAGATAAATTCTGAAACTGAAATAATTTTACCTGTTAATTTTTGTTTTTCGTAAAGTTTTTCTAAGATTGGATTTATAAAATTTTCAAATTTACAATATAATTCATTGGGGATAAAAATATTTCCTGTCCTATTTATTCCCTCCTTTCTTAATAACTCTCCTGAGGTTGAGAATTTTCCGAGTTTAAAGTCTCCGAAGCATTTTATAAAATCTTCTTCAATTCCGCCAGCAGTAGTTACAATTACCTTTACTTTTTTGTTTTGAGCAAGATATCGAAAAATTTCTCTTAAACCAGAAGTCATAAGATTTGAAGAATAACCTAGATAAATTGTGACTTTTTCTTTTATCATTTTTTGAATTATTTCAACTGATTGTGCAAAATGAGAGGCTTGAAATCCTGTGTTTAAGTAGCTGTCTAGAATTCTTTTGTAGTCTAATCCTTTGTTAAAGTCATAACCTTTTATCGGGGTTCCTTCTATTTTTGTGGATTTTTTGAAGATTACTTTTCTTGCGTTTTGTTCTGATTTCATAATTTAAGAAATTTTATTACTTATTTAAGTCTTTTTAATTTTGATCTGCGTTAATTTCTAATTGCTTTTCTTTAGATTGAATATCCTTTTACTATCCAAATGTTTTTAAATAGAATTTTGATTATACTATTACAATGAATAAATGGATGGAACTCTTAACAGGATTGGTTCTAGTAATCGTTGCTGTTTTAGTATGGTATTATTCTTTAAGCTGGGGAGCAGTTTGGGGAATAAACTGGAATTTTGGAACAGCAGCTTGGGAAGTTCTTAAGGGTGGTGTGATTTGGGGAGTGATAATGGTTGGACTTCTTTTTTTGATGCTTGGAATCAGTGATTTGAAAGAATAGGTTTTACTTGTATACTTTCCAATATAAGATTTGAATATTTATTAATCTCTTTTTGGATTTTTAATTAAATCTCAAAAATCTTAGGTTTTCGTGAAACATTTATAACTTTTGTTTTTCCGATAGTTTCTTCAATGCCGCCGGCTTCGTGGATGTGTGCAGAAATTAAAATATCTGGTTGTAATTCTTTTATTGCTCGAGATACTGCTTTGCTCCCTTTAAATCCAGAAAATTCTGCCTTTCCTCCTCGGGGATGCATATGAGTTACCATTATTTTCTTTTTTGAATTTTTTACCTGTTCATTTCCCTTTTTTAATAATTTGAAAATGTTCCTTGTATCTTGATTTTCAATTCCCCAGTCAACTGTACCTGCGCCGAAGATTCCTAAATCTCCTCGTTTAAATGCATAACCGTGAATGTTTGCGGTGTGAGGATAAATTTCAGAAAGAATCTGGGTTGTTTCAGGGGGCTCGTGGTTTCCGGGAATTAACAAGACTTGCTTTTTTACTTTTACAAAAGGGGCAATTAAATTATCTGTTTCTTGATCCATAAAAGTGATGTCTCCTGCTAAAATTACTAAATCAACTTTTTCTTGTTCTGCTTTTTTTGCGAGTCTTTTGACTAATCCTGTATCGCCGTGAATATCTCCTACAGCGAGAATTCGTGTTTTCTTTTGAGGGGGTTTCATAGATTCTACAGATAAGTTTTGTTAATAAGTTTTTTGCTTTAACTTCACTACTTTTTTAATACAAATAATTCCTTCAAAAGATTTAAAAGCACACTACTATCTGAATATATAGGTTAGAACATATATAACCAAACATATAAGATGAAAGACAATTTGGATATCTTTTTTAGGAGAAAGCCAGCAATGATGTTGGTCTCTTTGAAAAGAAACACGCGAACAAGATATGGCAGTGTTTTAGCCAAAGAAGTTGACTGTACTTACAGCCACGCAGTAAAGATACTGCAAACTTTAGAAGACGTTGGTCTTGTAGAATTTGAAAAAAAGGGGCGAATAAAGTTAATTAAACTGACTAAGAAAGGTTTTGAAGTTGCAGAAGCAATTGAGAATATTCAAAAGATAGTCAAGTAATTCTACAGAAATACTGCCCCGAGGAAGAGAATAGATTTTGTAAGTTGGGAGTATTTAATTTAAATTTTAATACGATAATTTATATAAGTGGCTATTTTGTTTTATTTTCATGTTAGAGTTTCAACAACGGTTTTTAGAAGATAATGGAAGTCAGACAATTGATGAATATTTGTTGAGTTGTGATGATGAAACATCTGTTTTGTTTTATGGCATTAATCCATTTAAATATATGTGGGAGAAAAGAATCCTTCTTTTAGGAGATATAATTAGAATAAACTTGAGAAAGGGCATATTTGATGAACATTATTATTTAATTCAAGATGGAAAATTGCAAGGATTTCAAAGAGGGGCTTATGGGGGAAGAGAAGGAACATTTAATGCAGAAGATTTACTTTGTTTAGGTTATGCAGATAATTGTTGGAGAATAGGAAGTTTTGCTTTGTCTAGAATAAAGTCAAATGACTCCGAAGGGAGTTGAACCCTCGACACCCAGATTAAGAGTCTGGTGCTCTAACCAAGCTGAGCTACGGAGCCATAAAATTAATGAATATTAAGAATTTAAAAAGATGTTGATTAGTAATTAAAAAGAGAATATCCTCTGTTTAGTAAATTTATTCCCGCTTCAATTCTTTTTTTTAAAACTGGTTTGTTTAAATAATCCACTATCTTCACTAAAATTCTTCCTAACCATTTTCCTTGATTGTCTTCTGAGTTTTCTTTTAATGTTTCTTCTAATGTCATTTAACTATAATCTCTCCATGTGAAATTACATTTTGTACATTTAAAAAATTTGGTTTCAGCCTCGTCGCTTGCCCGAGTTTGAACTGTCCAGAAAAACGCTTCGTCATTTCCACATACTTTGCATGTTTCTGTAACTTTTGGGAGAACTCCTTCATCTTTTTTTATTACTGCAACCTCTTGTTTGTTTTTTATTTTTTCAGTTGTTCTTATTTTTAGTTTTCCTTTTGAAGAATAATTGCATCTAGAGCAACCACTGTTTTTGCGTTTTTCAACTAAAATCGCGCCACACTTAGGACAAAATTCCATAATCTCTTACTCCTGAATTTAGAAAATATTTAGTGTTAATCACCATTTTTACTTTAAAAGTTATTTATTTTTAAATGTTTGGTTATTAGTTTTCTTCGCAAAATCCTTTTTGATTTTCAGGTCTTAATGGTTCGTAGAAAATGAGTTTTATCCAACCGATAAATGGTGTAATTTTCAGAACTGCTCGTCCAAGTATTTGTTCTTCAGTTATAGATTTTTCAAAACTTAATTGTCCGTTGTTGTTGTCGCCTATTGTTGAGAAAATTCTGTTTCCGTTTTCTTCTGTAATTTTCATTACTCTATGAATAACCGGGTTTGCACTTACAGAATTGGTGAAGATAATTACATCTCCGATTTTTATCTTTTTAGGATTTGTTCCGACGATAAATAAAATATCTCCTTTGTTGAAACCTTTTTGAAATCTGAATTCTTCAAATTTTTCTTGAGTTAAGTTTAACTCTTCGTACTTGCTTTCATGAGCTTTCCACCAGGTGTCGAAGTTTGAAAAAATATCTGCTTGATGATACATTGAACAGGATTCTACAATTGCTAAGGGTAGAGATGTCCCTGTTATAAAACTGAGTCCAGGGAAGATTATTAGTTTAATTAAAATAAATAAAAAAATTATTGAGAAGATCCACCCTTTAAATGATTCATCTTTCCAAACAATGAACCAGAATTTCTGCCAGTATTTTTTAAGTTTTGAAGTTGTCTCTTTTTTATTCATCTAAATAAGAAATGTTCATTGTTTTAAAATGTTTTTAAATTTGCATAGATCTATTTGTTAGATAAGTTAGAATTATTTTTCCTGGAATGTAAATTAAAAAGTAAAATCCAATTACTTGGCCGAGTAAAAGTCCGAGAACGTAACTAAAATTGGAGAATAAACTCTTCAAGCTTATTAGTGCATAAACTAAAACAAAAATACCTTCGAGGATTATTAATGCAAGAGAAGTGATGATTGCCCAACGTGGAGATTTTTTCATGAGTTTTGAATGTGGGGGTTTTTTATAAATATTTATATTTTGGAGAATCTCTCTTTTGGTAGCGAAAAGTTTTTAAATACATTTTTCAGTATACATTGTAAGGTATATACAATGACAGATATTTTTGATAATGTGATTTTGTGTAATAAATGTAAGAAAGTTATGAAAAGAAAAGATATAGAGAAAAATGGATTTGTTTTAAGACAAGTTGAATGTCTGAGATGTGGTTCGAGAATTGTTCATCCTTTGGACGAGCAAGAATTAAAAAAATTTGATAATTTGAAAAAAAAGGAATTTAATGTTAAGATGAGAATTGTGGGGAATAGTTATGCGGTTTCAATTCCAAAGGAAATTGTTTCGTTTATGAAGTCAGTTAAGGAACACGAAAAAATGGTAGATGATATGGTGAGATTGTGTTTTGAAGATATGGGAAGATTAAGTTTAAATTTTAATTCAGGAGGATTTGAAAATGAGTGAGAAAGATGTAGTTAAATTAACGGTTGTAGAAGCTTTGCAAGATGATGTTCATAAGGGTGTTGCACGAGTTGATTTAGAAGTAATGAAGTCTCTTGGAATAAAACGGGGAGACCCTATTTTGATTAAGGGTGGTCGTGAAACTGTTGCAATTGCAGATAAATCTTATCCTGCTGATGCAGGTGATAAAATTATCCGTATTGACGGGATTTTAAGGAAAAATGCAAGAACGGGAATTGGAGATCCTGTAATTATTTCTAAAGTTGAAATTAAGGAAGCAAAAAAAGTTATTATTGCACCTGCTCAAAAAAATATTATGGTTCAACTTCAAGGAGATCCAGACAATCTGAGGAATGGTTTGTTAGGAAGAACTTTGATTAAGGGGGATTTGGTTGTTTTAGGAGGAGTTCAAAGGAGAAAAGATTTAATGTCTGGAGATTTTGATGATATTTTTGGAGATATTTTTGGAAATATGGGTTTTGGAGGAAATCTTTCTGGGGGATTAACTCAACTTAAATTTATTGTGGCGTCAACAAATCCAAATAAACCAGTAATTATTACAGAAAATACTGAAGTTGTTTTAAATCCTAAAGCTATTGATGTTCAAGATTCAGAGGCTCCTTCTATTGCATATGAAGATATTGGGGGATTAGAAGAAGAAATTAAAAAAATTCGAGAGATGGTTGAGATTCCTTTAAAGCATCCTGAAATTTTTCAGAGATTGGGAGTTGAACCTCCAAAAGGAGTTTTACTTCATGGGCCCCCTGGAACAGGTAAAACACTTTTAGCAAAAGCAGTTGCTTCAGAATCAGATGCTAATTTTATTTTATTAAATGGTCCGGAGATTATGTCAAAGTATTATGGAGAGTCTGAAAAAAAGATTAGGGATATTTTTGCTGAGGCGGAAAAAACCGCACCGTCGATTATTTTTATAGATGAGATTGATGCAATTGCACCTAAGAGAGAAGATGTTGGAGGAGAGGTTGAGAGAAGAGTTGTTTCTCAGCTGTTAACTGTTATGGATGGTTTGAAATCAAGAGGGAAGGTTGTTGTGATTGGAGCAACAAATAGAATTAATGCAATTGATCCTGCTTTGCGAAGACCAGGAAGATTTGATAGAGAGTTAGAAATTGGAGTTCCAAACAAAGCAGGGAGACTACAAGTTTTGAAAATTCATACTCGTGGAATGCCTTTAGAAAAAGATGTAGATATTGAAGCATTGGCAAGTTTAACACACGGTTTTGTTGGGGCCGATTTAGAATCTTTAATTAAAGAATCTGCAATGGTTGTTTTAAGGAAAGTTCTTCCTAAATTAAAACTTGAAGAAGGAGAAGAGATTCCTAAAGAAGTTCTAGATAAACTTGTTGTTAAGCAAGAGAATTTTTTAGATGCTTTGAAAGTTGTTCGACCTTCTGCAATGAGAGAAGTTTTAGTTGAGACGCCTAATGTAACTTGGGAAGATGTTGGGGGTTTGGATTCAATTAAAAGAGAACTTAAGGAGGCAGTTGAATGGCCCTTGAAATATCGAGATAGTTTTACAAGAATGGGAATTCGTCCTCCGCGGGGGCTGTTGCTTTATGGTCCTCCTGGAACAGGTAAAACTCTTTTAGCAAAAGCTGTTGCAAAAGAATCAGAAGCTAA
>CAZUQL010000005.1:0-24686 GCA_964622565.1 Candidatus Woesearchaeota archaeon
TTTCAAAAATCCCCCCTTGCTCCTCACATTTTGATTTCTCTGAATTTGGCGAACACAATCCCTCAACACCGTCGACACAACATCCAATTTCTGAATCTTCTGCAGACACAATTCCCGAATTAAGAATCTTCCCAATTGAAAAACTTCCTGTAGGGCTTATACTTAAAATTAGAAATATCTGAAGAATCACAATTCCAATAAAAGATACTTTCTTCATCTAAAATCCTGGAGGAATTACACAACTCCTCGTAACAAATTTAAACTCTTGTGAACTTTTTTTAGAGGTTACCACATAGATTGTATCGAGATTACTTGTTCTTATTTTTTTAATCTCAAATTCCGGATAAATACTCGAAAAACCTAATTGTTCAAAATTACAATAATTTGCCTCCTGAGAAATTATCTCCTGCGCGACAATTGCCAAGTCATAGAGATAATCTTGTTCTTGAAAATTAAACACATTCTCATTAAATCCCCCCCCTTGTTTTAAACTGCTAAATCTCTTATCTATTTGAACACTTATTTTCTTAGATAATAATTCTACTTTTATTTCTTGACCTTCTCCCACTTCAACAGTATATCCTTGTCCTTCAAAATTTTCTTTCAACTCCTCAAAACAATTTTCAACACTTTTAGATAATTCTTCTTCTATTTCTTTTTTTATCTTTTGAATTAACATTGGTTCCTGAATTCTGCAAGGAACATAACTAATGTTGGTATAACATAAATAAGTGAGATTTTGTTTTTCTTTATTCATCTCAAACTCGATAAATTCTTCAGGATTTAAGTTTCCTCCGGTCTGTTTTAACTTTGTTGAGATCTCCTTAATCGCCGGACTAATACAACCCTGTAAAAAAGCTTCAGGATTCTTAACTGAATTTATTCCAGATAAGGGGTTTCTAATATTAATCAAAAAAACTAGTAAGGCTACAACTACCAAGACAATCCCAAGAATTATGAATATAGTCATTTGCCCTTTCTTCATTTTTGACTTTCCCTTTCTTTTAAACATTTAATTGCCTCTTCAATAACATGAGATTTATTCCTATACTTACCTTGATTCATAATCTCTTTTAGATCTTTAATTGTTTGTTTTTCTACTGTCGCAGAAACTCTTTCTTTCATAGTATTACTAAATATATTTTATCTTATTTAATATTACGAAGCTTTTAAATGTTTTTGCCACCATACTTAAACTTTATAAGTTAAGAACATTTTAGTTTTAAATGAGAGAATTTATTTATTATTCAAGAAATGCTCGGACAACAGGAAACTTTGATTTAACCGACTTAATGAAAGCAGGGAGGATGGATATTGCTTGCCAAATGATTATTATGTCTTTTTTTGTTTCTCATAGCTTAAGAGAAAATGTAAAACTTCACTTAATTTTTGATGGACCTCCCGACGCCCCAAAGCATCTTGAAATGAATCCCTCTCAAAATATCTCTATTGAATCAGAAAATAAAATCGACATTTCAAAAAAAGACGTCGGAAGTTTGATTAAGAAATTACTTTACAAATACAAAAAAGGAATAAAAAATGAAATCTCCCCTGGATATTCTATTGAAAAAAAATCATTTATTGATTTAGTCGAAGAATTAGTTGAGCAAGGAAAAGAAATTTTTGTAATGGATAAAAGAGGGGGAAATCTTAGAGAAGTGAAAAAAAGGCAACTAGAAAACGCTGTTTTTATTATTGGAGATCAAGACGGAATTCCAAAAGACCAGATTAAAAGATTAAAACAAATTCCCACTACCAAAATCAGTGTAGGTCCTGTAATGTACTTCGCTTCACAAACAATGACAATTATCCAAAACGAACTTGATTTAAAGGGATTGTAGTATCAAAATATTTAATAACTCCTTACTATTCATTTTTTTATGAAAAAATCTATTAGAATTTACATTACTGGAACAGTCCAGGGAATATTTTTCAGAGGTTATCTCAAGGAAAATGCAGAGAAATTAAACGTAAAAGGCTTTGTTCGAAATCTCGAAGACGGAAGAGTAGAGGTTTTTTTAGAAGGAGATAGTAATGCAGTTAATAAAATGACAGAATTATGCGAAAAAGGCCCACGCCACGCAAATATCCGAAAGATTGAAACCAAACCCGAAAGATTTCAAGACTTAAAAGATTTTAAAATACTTCATATCTAAAATGATTTTTACAAACAGCGACGGAGGAGCTAGAGGAAATCCTGGTCCCGGAGCAATCGGAGTTTTGATTAGAAAAGACGGAGAAATTTTAACAAAATATTCTGCAAAAATCGGAAACTCTGTTACAAGCAACACTGCAGAATACACTGCTTTAATCAAAGCACTTGAACTCGCGTCCCAATTCACTGACGAAGAAGTTACCTGTGTCCTTGATTCTGAATTAGTAGTTAAACAACTTCTTGGAGAATACCGCGTTCGACACCCCGAATTAATGAAACTATTTTTACAAGTCCAAAAACTCCAAGAAAACTTCAAAAAAATAATCTACCAAAATGTTTCTCGCGAAGACCAATTTCAAAAAATTGTTGATAAGTTATTGAATGATGAGTTGGATAGAAAGGAATAATCATCTTTATAAACCCTTTAATCAATTATAAAACATGGATGACTTTGAACTTGCACTGGGACAAGCAGCATTATCCCCGAGGGAAACTTGGTTCGAGATAAATAAAGAATTAAGGGCACACAGCCGAGAAATGGAAAGAACAGATCGAGCAGGACAAACCAGAGGAATATTTTCATGCATGGAATATGGAGAAATAACTCCTGAAGCCCAAAATTTATTAGACTCTCTTGGAATTCAATTAGAAGGAGATTATCTTCTTGTTCCAAATTAGTCATTAATTATTTAAACTCCTCTTATTTAAACTAATTATGTCAAGAGAAGACCAAATAATTGGAGAACGAAAACGAAAAGTCGCAGAGCTTCGAGAAAGCAAAACAGAACCCTATGCTTATAAATTTGACAAAAAATTTTCAATTTCTGAATGTTTAAAATCAAAGCTCAACACGAAGATAAAAACCGCAGGTCGTTTAATGAACAAGCGAGAATTAGGAAGAATTGGGTTTGGAATATTAAAAGATTATTCAGGAGAAATTCAGATTGTTTTTCAAAAAGACGAAACCCCTGAGAAAGTTATGATATTCATTAAAAAATATATCGACGCTGGAGACATCATTGGAATTGAGGGGAAAATAATTAAAACTAAAACAGGACAATTTTCAATTCTCGTTGAAACATTAGAATTATTGAGTAAATCAATAAAACCCCTTCCTGAAAAATTCCACGGACTAAAAGATGAAGAAGAAAAGTACAGAAAAAGATACTTAGACTTAGCAATTAATGACGAGGTCCGAGATATTTTCTTGAAAAGAAATAAAATGCTCTCTGCAATGAGGGAGTTTATGGAAAAAAATAATTTTATAGAAATTGAAACCCCTCTTTTACAAAGTGTTTATGGAGGAGCATCTGCAACACCATTTAAAACCCACTGCAATGCATTTGATTCAGATGTGTTCTTATCTATTGCTCCTGAACTTTATTTAAAAAAAGCATTAGTTGGAGGATTTGATCGAGTTTATGAAATAACTAAAAAATTCCGAAATGAGGGAGTTGATAGAAGTCATAATCCTGAGCACATGACAATTGAATGGTATCAAGGTTATGCAGATTATAAAGATGGAATGAAAATGGTTGAAGAGTTTTTGAAATATATTGTAAAAGCAGTTCACGGAAAAACAACTTTTGAATACCAGGGGAATAAAATAGACGTTTCAAAATGGCAAACCTTAACACTTGCTGAAGCAATTAAAAAATACACTAAAATTGATATTGAAAAAATAAAAACAGATAAAGATGCAAAAGACATTGCAAAACAGCAAGGAATAGATACAAATGGAATCACAAAAGCAAATATTGCAGATGAATTAATGAAAACATTTAGAGATAAATTAATTCAACCTACTTTTTTAATTGATTATCCTATTGAACTTGCTCCATTAGCAAAACCCAAAAGAGGAGACCTTACAAAAGCAGAAATTTTCCAACCATTTATCGGAGGATTAGAAATAGCTCGAGCTTATTCAGAACTAAACGATCCGAGTTTGCAAGAAGAACACTTCCAAGAACAAGAACAAGAAAGAGAAAAAGGAAATCAAGAAGCTATGCCAACAGATTCAGATTTTGTAAATGCACTTGAGCACGCCATGCCTCCTGCTTGTGGAGTTGGATTCGGAATCGAAAGACTTTTAATGCTTCTCACAAACTCAACCTCAATTCGAGACGTTCTCACCTTTCCATTTATGAAACCAGAATAATCCTTTCACCACACAAATCTTTTAAAATTCAAATTTATTTAATCTGTTATGAATACTGGATGGAACGAGGTTGATGGAGAAAGAGTTTTTATTTTGGGGCACACTCCAGAGGAAGTTGAAGCACTGATAAGACAAGGGGATGCGATTTATATGAACAGTAGAGAAAACCCCGGACTTGTTTCAATACATAAAGTATTATATCGAAAAGGAAAAGACGGAAATTATTGTTGTGTTACTCAAATAGAAAAATTTAATAATTCAGAAAGGTAAAATTTTAAATGGGAATTGTAAATAAATCTAAAATTAAAGAAATTGTAAACACCCTTCAAGGAGAAAATCAAGAAGTTTCAAGTGTTGCCGACGAAGTTGGAATAAGACTAGAAAGAGTTGTTGAAGAAATTTTAAACAAAGCAATTAAACGAGCAAAAGAAAACAAACGACGAACTTTGCAAGCGAGGGATTTATGAACAATTCTAATCTTTATGTAGTATTGGGTTTTTTAGGATATGTTGGATTTTTAGGAAAACTTGGAGAGATAACCCCCGGAAATAGATTTCCATTGCAATATTCATTTCATGAGGAAGTTCAGTCTATGAGTTCCCCCTTTTTTGAGCTAAACCGGGGAGTAATAGTTCCGAGAAGAGAGGACTTAATTCCTGAAAACACTCCCGAAGGAGCAGAGCCCCCTCAAAGAAAAATAAATCCAACTAATTCAAGGAGATTCAGATTAACAACTGCTCACAATCCCCAATATTAAAATGACAAATAAAAAATTTCCAACAATGGCAATAATTCTGCTTTTATTTGGAATTGTTTGGTTTGCAAATAGCTTAGGATACCTTCAAATTGATTTCCCCTGGCTTCCAGCAATTTTAATAATTGTAGCTGTCGGCATGATTGCAAATCGATATAGATAAATTTATACAATAATTTATTTAAAGTATAAATCTATTTTTCTTAAATGTCCAAACAAGTGACAACTAATCTTTACGAATCAAATGGAGAAACTTTAACATGGGTTAAGGTAAATTTAACTCCTGAAGAATTTGCTCTTACTCAAGAAGACCAGATTGGGCTAAGAAGAACACATAATCTTGGTTATATCGGCCCTGCAAAAGTTATTAACTTCTATTGTAACAAATGTGAGAAATTTATTGCAGGTTCTCCAGAATTAAAAGTGCGACTTGATTTTGAAAAATTTGCTATGGGAGATTTAGTTGGAAGCTACTATTTTGTTCACGACCCAGAAGAACACGATTTACGAATTATTCTTTCTGGTCCAATTTTAAGAGGTGATGTTGAAGGAGGAATTATCAAACCAGAATATGTTGAAAGAGATAATTTAGGAAGAGTAGTTCCAATTACTAGAGAAAGAATCTCTGGAATTCTTGAGAATATTCTACAAACTGGAAAAAATGGTCCTGAAACTGTTCGTGAAGCTGAAATGCTCGCGGAAGTTGCTGATTTTGATTTTAGAGAAGAAATTCAGAAAGCAAGAGAATTATTAAAACAAAGAGGAAGATTAGACTATCAAAACCCAGAAAATTTAAGAGAAGTTTTTGAGAATATAATTCAATTTGGTGTTGGAGAGGGGGATAGTGAGGAGGGCACATATATGAGGGAAGTTGCATCTACTCTTAGGAGAATGTTGCCCTATCTAAGAATTCCCGAAGAACTTGTTCTGGATGCATCTAAGACATTAGAGTTAATGCATTCATGGTATTGTGAGAGATATTCTGGAATTGAACAAGAAATTCAAGAAAAAAGAGAAGAGATTGAAGAATTAGAAAGTGACAAAAAAGAAGTATCTCAAGCAGCTACTGGAGTCCACAATTTTTTATGCGGACTTCGAAGGAGACTTCATCCTTCTGCTTAGATATAGATAGTTTAATAAAATCTTACGACTTTTTCTTTAAAATGAAGAGGATAAAAAAAGAGAAGAAAGAAAAAATCATGGATTTAATTCAAAAGGCAGGAGATCCGAATAACTATGAAACTTCTTGGGACGAGGGAGGATTGATTCACAAAATTAAAAAGAAATCTAATATAGCTAGGGGAAAAAACTCAAGAGCAAAGGGGGCAAGGTTTGAACTAAAAGTTAGAAAAGATTTAGAGTCTAAAGGAAGAATAGTAGATAAGTGGACAAATAATGTTGATTTAATTGAAGGAAAAATTATTCCTGCAAAACGAAAATACAACCCTTTTTTTAAGGCACTTAGTATTGGAACAGGTTTTCCTGATTTTATTTCAATTCGACAAATTTCAGAGGAACTTTACAGTGTTATTGGTGTTGAAGTTAAAATTAATGGAACTCTTTCAAAAGAAGAAAAAGAAAAATGTCAGTGGTACTTAAAAGAAAAAATATTTTCAAAAATATTAATTGCTAAATCAATAAGGCAAGGAAAAAAAATAAATATTGAATATGACGATTTTTCAGAGAAGTATAGTCCAAAACAATAAAACTTAAAATTAACAATTTCCTAAGGAATTTATGAAAACAGTTATCTCTGTTTTGGTTGTAATCCTCCTTATCCAAGGAATTTACTCCGAATGTTCAGAAAACCAAGTAAACTTAAATACAGCTTCGGTTTCTGAATTAGATGGAATTATTTATGTTGGCGAAGTAACTGCCCAGAATATTATAGACACAAGACCATTTAATAGTATAGATGAATTAATTAATGTTAAGGGAATTGGAGATGTAAAACTTCAAGCAATAAAAAATGAAGGTCTTGCTTGTGTAGCAGACTCAACTTCCAGTTCTGAAGAAGACTCTGAAGAAGATTCCGCTAAACCTGAAGAAGAAACCCTTTCTAAAAGTTCAGATGAAAAATCTTCTTCAGAAACAACTTCCATAGTTGGAGATACAATTTCCTCTGAAGGTTCACTAATCAGTCTAAATCCGCAAGATATAAAAACAGATGAAAATAAAGAGAATAATAAACAAAATCTTGCAATTTATAGTTTAGCAATATTCTGTGTTTTGCTAGGAGTTTTGTTTTCATTAAAATTCAAAAAACGAAAAAATGAGTTTAACTGAAGAAAAAATAAGAATCCTCACCATATTTGAAATAATTGGAAGACCAAAGGAACACTTAAACGAAGTTCTTGAAGATTTAATAAAAAGGATTAATGAAGAAAAGGGAATAACCGTAATTGAGAAAAAACTAAACGAACCAAAAGAAATTGAAGGTAAAAATCTTTATTCTAATTTTGCAGAAGTTGAGATTGAATTAGACGAGGTTTTATTTTTATTGGTGTTATGTTTTAAATACATGCCTGCACATTTAGAGGTTATTTCTCCGGACAGAGTTGAACTTAAAAAAGAAGATTTAAGAGATTTAGTAAATGAATTAGTTCGAAGATTGCACGGATATGATGAGGTTGCACGAGTTTTACAATTTCAAAACAATGAACTTAAGCAAGAATTAGATAAACTAAAACCTTCAGAAGAAAATTCTTCAACTAAAAAAGTAAAGCCAGTTAAGAAACCTAAAAAGAAATAATTCAATTTTCAGAATCTTTTTGTCGTTTTAAAAAATCCTCAACTGCTTTAGACCTTTTTCTTTTTTCAGGTTCTTCAGCTCGTTTAAGAAGATTTAGTGGTTTTGGCTTTGATTTTAATTTTCTATATAAAAAGAAACTTCCTCCCAAAATAACAACTACAATTATAGTCCATCCTAACCATGAAAACGAACTTCCTTCTGTATCCTCGTCTTCAAAAATCAATTCCGAACTTCCCTCAGTAGAAACATAATCTGGAATAAATTTTATCTTAATCGGAAGATAACTGTTCAATGTTGAACCTGAATTTACCTTTGCTCGAAGTTCCCCCTCAAAAGTTCCTTGTTCCGATGAGTAAAAATAAATTTCTATCCTTAATTTTTCTCCTTGTTTTAATTCTTCAATTTCATAAACAGATAAATTTGCAATTCCGAATAAAGAACCTGAAAGAGAGAAACTTATATTCTGAAGTGTTGCGTTTTTTGTATTTTCTAAATAAATAGTTCCTGACTTTTGTTCATTTGTTGAAAGTGAAATATCTATTTGAGATGCACTAAACTCCATTCTTCGGGGGAGTTCTTCATTTATATTGTTTGTTGCGTAAATATAAATTGGAATACCATAGGAAAAATTTCCATAATATAATTTTAATTCTTTTATTGAGGGCTCTTTTAATTTTGAAGTAGAAAAATATATTTTTTTAGTCTCTCCCGATTTTAAAATTACTTGACTTAAATCTGAAGTTGGCTCTGTTGTTTTTGTATTAAATAACGAAGCAAAAAAGTCTGAACTAGTATCTCCAGATTTTGCTTGAATATTCAAAAGAACATTAATTGAATTATCTTTTAAATTTTGAACTTCCAAATAAAAATCATCTTTAACTAACTTAAATCCTGGAACAACTCTAAAAGGGGCAATGCCCGCACTAATTGTGAAATTAAATTCAATATCTTCATCAGAAGAATAGATGCCTTTCATATAATTAACTTCTTTTATTTGAACCGAATAATCCCCTGAATTTTGAGGAAGCAGAGCATAAATATAATAATCATCCTGAATTCTTGCAACATCATATTCAAGAGGAATTTCAACATGGCCCCTAAAAAAATTAACTTTATCTTTAGTAATTGGTTCTAAAAAGTTTCCTGAGACTTTTAATTGAAATGTTTCTCCAGAGTAAAAATCTGTTTTTCCAACAAGTTCAACTGCAGATGCAAATGAAATCATTAAAATCAATCCAAACACTAAAGCTAATTTTTTCATAATCAAATTACGGAAGAGGGGTTAATAAATGTTTTTTAGAAAACAACAAGAGTTTACTTTCCCATTTCTTTTAATTTCTTAAGAACATCGTCAATTTCCTTTACTGGTCTTGAAGCAGGAGCACTTTGTCTTCGGGGAATCTGTGAAGGGGGAATTATTGTTCTCTTTGGAAGAATTGTTCTAGGCATCATTCTTTGTCGGGGAGGGAATTTAGGATTGTTGTCTGGTTTAATCTTTGACATTATCCCTCCAAAAAAAGGTTGTATTTTTTTTCTAAATATAATTCCTAAAATCACTAATAAAATCAAGATTAATAAAATCCAAATCCACCAGTAAGAGCTTCCTTCTTCTTGTACACAACAAATTTCACTTGAAAAAGAACACGAGTCACTTGCAGTTTCTTCTCCTGTTGAACAGTCCCCATATCGACAGATCCCTCCATTTGCTTCACAATCTGATTGAGCAATTGTTTGTTCACACACTCCTGAAACACAGCAAGTTTGTCCTGATTCAACATCATCTGCCGAAGATGTTTGCCCTGAACATGTTTCAAAAGAATTACAAATATCTCCCCCTTTTTCTTCGCAAGTTTCATAGGCTATATTTTTACTGCAACAAATTTTTGGATAAAAACAATGAAAGTCTATTTCTGCCCCAGCGGCTTCTGAGCAAGCAGCATTTGACAAACAAAAATAACCTTCCTCTTCACAATCTCCCTGATCAGTATAAGGATTAGTCTGCTTTGGCCAAACAGAATTTAAAACAAACGCAGTGTTACGAATATTCCCTTTCCAACAACCCTCTTTATCTTGTATCTCCAGCAACCAATTTTTCGCAGATTCTTTTTCTAAACTATCATCGTAATATAAAGACATTAAAGCAAGAGCAGTATCATAAACTTTGTCTCCTGACTCATCCCAGTAATTTGATTTTTTAAGCGAAATTAAATCTGTTTTATAATCATAATTTTTTGTTAAGTCATACAAAAATGAATATGAAATATATTTTGTATTCTTGTCTGCAAAAGTCATCAGATAAGGTAAGAACGGTTCAACCTCTTCACCAACTGCAGATAACGCATAAGTTGCCCACAAACTTGATTCATAATCACACTCTCCCGATTTTGTAAAACAATAGAGCGAAATCTTTTCTTTTGTTGTTCCTTCTGCAGGTGCAGAGTTTGTTTGCTCTGAAACATGAATTGTTGAAGAATCTTTTAATTGATATAGTAAATTTGTTGAGAAATCCTCCTCACATGAAATTTCAAATTCTTTATCATAACATGACGAAGAAATCTTTAACCAATAACCATTTGAAGAAACACTGAAACAACTTCCTGCCCCTCCAGAAATTGTTTTATCTTCTTTTATTGTAATTGTTCTTCCAGAAATATCGCAACGAGTTTCTTCATTACTATCAATTTGTAAATACCAAATAAAATCTTTTGGAGTTTGATTTTTTGTTAAAAGCCAATCAACAGCATCGGAAGTTGAAGAACCTGTTTTAGAAAGAGCAACAATTGCTTGTGAAGTTGTTTTAATGTTGCAACTATCTTCTGGCCAACATTCATCACCTTGAGAAGTTACCTCTGAACGACATTTCCCAAGAGCAAGTAAAGAAAAAATTTGTTCTTCTAAACTTAAATCAGAACAATCATCAATTTTGTTCTCTAAACAATCATATGCTGCTTCAACCTTCGCAGACTCTTCATCTAAATTTGAAACATCAATCACAGATTCATTATCCGCTGCGGAGACTAGTAAAAAACTTCCAAGTAAAAGTAAAATCAATAAAATACCTCTTCTTTTCATAGATAAGTTAGATTATGGTTGTTTATAAAATTAATTATGCTTTGGAGCTTGGAGTTTTTCTTCTTTGTTTTTATCTTTCCCCCTCTTCACCTTTGGTTTGCCCACCCCCTTCTTTTGAGCTGGTTTATTCAAACCCTCTTTATTCTCCTCTGCCCAACTTTTTCTCATAACATAGTTTAATGGATTTTTCAGTTTACCACAAAAGTTATCTGGTTTGCAAACTCCAATCCCTTTGTAAAACTCTTGGCAATTCGGAGGCATCAGGGGCTTTCGTTTAAATGACCAATCTACTTGCGCATTAATATACCCGTTTTTTAATGGAACCTCATTTTTTGCATTCCACTCAGAAATTTTTTTCTCAATCTCACCTTTGTCTAAATTTAATCCCCTAAAAAAATTCAACAAAACAAACAATCCCCTTTTTCTTCCGTCCTTCATTCCATTTAAAATCTCCTTAACACAAGGAGGAAATAATTTTTCAGAAAGATTTTTAATTTGAATCGGCTTGAAAGAGTTTGGAGAATATTCCTTTTTCTCCTCGACAATTTCATTTTCTTTAGACCAATCTAGTGCCTGAACTAATAGTTCTGTCGCCTCGCCTTCTTCTGAATTTGGAGTAAATGAAACTAATTTTTCAGGGGTTAGCTTTAATGGATGAGCATCAGAAAGTTCAAAGTTATCTATCTCTCCTGGATTCAACACCACACTTGAAAGCGAAGTTTTTTCATGCAAAGAATAAGGCATTCGAAACAAATGTCTCGGTGCAACAAGAACTAGGTCTGGAATTACTTCTTCTGAAGCTGCTTCATCTTTTACATATTCATTAGACACTGAAAGTCGTGTTATCTCTTTTACTAGATTATCATGAATTTTATCATTAATATATTTTAAAATTATTCTCGGCCATTCTGGAAATTTATCCGAAGTCTTAATTCCATTAATCTCTTTTGGAAACGACTTCCATGGAAGAATCAAATGAAATCCCTTACTCCCTGAAAACTTCAACCCCACATTCAAAACCCCATGAAATTTCAAAATTTTCAAAATCTCCTTAACCATAATTTTACTATAATCAATATATTTAGAATCAATATCTAACAAAAAATCCCACCCAATTCGAAGTTCATTGTAATCTTTTTCAGACATTTCAGTTGAAATTTCCAAAGGGTCTTGCCAAAGTTCTTCTGAACAATGAAACGAAGTCGCACCTTTTTTAACTAACTCAAAGACTTCAGAATAAAATTGCAAAGCATCTGGTCGTTTTCCAAAACCTTCAAAATAACGAGGAACAACTTCCCGATTCTTTGCAAACTCAAAAACCGCCTTTTGAATTTCCGGCCTAGAGTAATAAAGTGATTTTAAATCATTAATTCTTTTTTCTTTTATAGAGATTTCTTTTTCTTGACTTTTGGGTAATTCCATTGTCTTCAAAAACCTCTCTTCTTTATAAGTATTATTGAGCTATTATTCTCAAAAAACAACAACAATCCTTAAAAACCCCGACATATTTTATTAAATATGCAAGTTAAAATAGAAACTCCTAAAATTCTAACAAGCGCAGTAGAGATTATGTCTGAGTTAGTTACAGAAGTTAAACTTAAATTTAATGATTCTGGTTTAAGTGTTACTGCAATGGACCCTGCAAATGTGGCAATGATTCGGATCAGAATTCCAAAGTCTGCATTTTCACAATTTGAAGTTGGAGAAGAAAGTTTAGGTGTGAATTTAGACGATTTAAAAAAAATACTCAAGCGAGCAAGCAATGCCTCTTCGTTAGTTTTAAAAAAAGTAGAAAACACATTAGATTTAGAAATCAACGATAAAGTTAACCGAAAATTCTCTTTAGCTTTAATTGAATTAGATTCAGAAGATAAGAATATTCCGAATTTAGAATATGCAGCAGAAATCGAGCTGAACTCAACAGACTTTGTAGATTCAATTGAAGACTGCGCAGTTGTCGACGATGCCTGTTCTTTTATTGTTGAAGAGGGAAAATTTATCCTTGAGTCTAAAAACCTAAACTCTTCAAGAGCAGAATTTTCAGGAGATGAAGCAACGATTAAAGCTGAGAATTGTAAATCTCGATATAGTTTAGAATACTTAAAGAAATTTATCAAAGCAACAAAACTTTGCAAAAAAACAAAAATAAAATTCGCAACAAATCATCCTCTTCGATTGGACTTTCAAGGAGACAACTTTGAAATTAATTTTATTCTTGCTCCAAGAGTTGAAACCGAAGACTGAGATAAGATTGCGAAGCGGAAGATGAAAATACAAGAGTTTGCTTAGACTATTTGCATTATCCAAAATTTTAAAAATATTAATTCTATTAAACTTTTATGAGGAAAAGAATAAACATTTCACGAAGAGGGTTTTTATTTTACGGACTTTTCTCTCTTTTATTGGGAGGAATAGGGGGCATTTTTTTAGAAAAAGGAAACTCTGAAGAAAATTTAAAAAACTCCCTTGAAAACTCAATTCTTTCTGTAACCCCAAATAACGCAGAACTAAATCTTGGAAGTCAAACATTCTCATTATACCGATTTCCCGAACACACCGACGACTACCCTCAAACTTATATGGGAGAAGAAGCCTATAGAAAGTTTATGATTCAAGAGGCAATTTCAAAATCTCAAGGATTTGAATTTTTAGAAGAACATGGAAATCAAGAGATTAGCGCCTGGGGAGAAAACGTTCCTCCCGAAGAAAGACACTACCAAGCTCCTTAATTATTTTCTCAGTTTTTCTTTTACTTCTTTAATTTGAAAACAATACAGGAAATACAAAAACATTACAAAACTAAAAAATAAAAACAATGCTTTTAGAGGAAGAAAAATTAAAAATATTCCAGATAAAACTTTTGCAAAAAAGTAACTAGCTTCAATTGTGGTATTATACGGGCCGTAGTATCTTAGTTCCTCTTTTTTATTTTTTAAGATATCAAAAAAATATGCTTCAGTGGTAGGTTCAATCATTGCCAACCCAAAACTTCCCAAAGTCATTAGAGCCATAATTCCAAAAAGATTATCCACAAAAAAAGCAACAAGCGAAACACTTGCAAGAATTAAAAATCCTAATTTAAACATTTTTTTAAATCCAACTTTCCCAGCAATAGACGCCATTTTAAATTCTGTTAAAATTAAAGGAAGAGTATTAAAAAATAAAAAATAACCAATATAAGAATTTTTTCCAGATTCAAGTTTAATTAATAATGGCATATACAAAAAAATTAAAATTAACCAAAAGTTGACCCCTCCCCCAAGGATATATGCATCCACTCTCGCTTTATTTTTGAAATATCCCCAAAAGTTTTTACTTAATTTGTTATCTATCTTTTTCTTTACATTTGCATCTTGAATATGAAACACTTTGAATATTCCATAAGCAATAAATAGAAATACTGAAGCAAGAACAAATATAATTGGAATTCCATATTCTTCTGATAAAAGTCCTGCAATTAACGGACCAATAACCCAAGACAAATTAAAAAAACTCCATACCACCCCTTCGTTCCGTGCAAGGTTTTTCCTTGAAGATTTATCTTTAATAATAATCCCAAAAACCATCACTTTCAAACTAATTAAAATATTTATAATTCCTGCAACTAAAATAAAAAAATAAACATTTTTGTTTAATGCAAGTAAAAGATAACTAATTCCCATTAAAACTAAAGCAGTAGAAAAAAGTTTTGACTTGTTGTATTTTTCAATTGTAGGGATTAATAGAAAATATGAGCAAAACGCAATTATTGTAAAAAACGCAGAAAGAAAACTAACATAGACCACATTATGTAATAACTCTTCCATATACACTGCCCAAATTGTATCTACAAACGCAAGTCCAATATAAGATAACAAAGATACTACTGCAAGTTTTGCAACACCAGTCAAAGAAAAAATTCCCCCCCTTCTTCTAATCAGCAAAGCCATAGCTTTATTATCTGTGTCAAGTTTAAAAATCTTTATAGCTAATTTTTTATATCCTGTAAAACAAATTCTGGCTTTGCAAAGATTTCTCTTTCTAAAACAATTTTATAAATTCCAATTAGCTTACTTCCCGAAAAAACACAAACATTTTCTGAATGTTGAAATTTCTTTAAATTTTCTTCTTTTAAGAAGTCTGAAATAAAAATAGGTTTTCCAGTAAATAATCGCTTAATCTCTGATTTTTTCACTTCCACTTTTTTCATGATCTTCTGAAGTGCTTCTTCTGCAGGAATTATCATTTTTTTTAATGGTTCTTCATTGCCTTCTTCAAAATCATCAACCGCCTTTTCAAACTCATATAAACTCACAAACTCCAAATCTTTCTCTGAGAAAATTCCAGCTGAAACTCTTCTTAGTTCTAACATATGCGCGCCAATTCCAAGTTCATTACCTAAATCATCGCAAAGTTTCCGAATATAAGTTCCCCCCTCAACCTTCGCCCTAAACAAAAAATCATTTCCCTCTTTTTCTAAAATTTCAAACTCATAAACCTCCCGAGTTCTCTCTTCTCGTTTAACTCGCGATTTCACAGGGGGAGTTTGTCTAATCTTCCCAAGAAATTTTTCTTTAATCACTTTTTCAATTTTCTCAATTGAGACTTCTTCGTGCATTCTCATAATCCCAACATATTCTTTATCATGTCCAATAAAAAAACCAGTTAACTTACATCCCCGATTAAGTGCAATAGGTAAAACCCCTGTGACTTTTGGGTCGAGAGTTCCAAAATGCGACGTCTTTCTTAATTTTAATTTCTTCCTCACAAAATCCGAAACATTAAAACTTGTTGGCCCTGATGACTTATCTATGTTCAAGATTCCAAACTCAAGAAGTTCATCAATTGATTTTCCCATAAATTTAATTAGAATGTTTAGTTAAAAATGTTGGGTTTATGCTTTTTAATTAATTTAGATTAAACGAGTTAACTACCCGTCTTTTCCAACTTTTCTTCAACTTTTTGATTTTCAGTTAGATATTTATTAACTTTCATTAGGCAATCTCTCTGATTTCTCCATGTTAATTTTTTAACTGCCTGCGCATAAGTTGCCCAACCATATGCAGAATGTTCTCGTTTGTCTAATCTTACTTTTCCTTGTTCAACCTTTACAACAAATAGTTTAAAACTTTGCCCTTTAAATCCCCGTCTGTCTTTAAATTCTTTTTCATAATAATACTTTCCGCAAATATCAAACTCTTCGATTTCAATTGGTTTTAATCCAGTCTCTTCTTTGAGTTCTCTTTTCACAGTTCTTGGTTTTGTAAAATCTAAAAACTTTACCCCCCCCTTTGGAAACTCCCAACCAACCCAATGAAGTTTCCTTCGTAAAATTAAATATCTAATTCCTTTTTCTGTTTGTGCATAAGTTAAAATAAAAACAGCGTCCCGATATTTTTTCATTTGTTTCTCCAGAAATCTAATGCAACTTTTAGTTCAGGGCATTCCGCCATTGTTTTTTTTCTTAAATAAAAATCAACCGCCTCTCTCATTGCCTTTGCTCCTGCAATTGTTCCGTTTGGATGACCGTGAATTCCTCCTCCTGCTTGTATAACTAAATCTTTTCCTAAATTTTTTATTAAAAACGGAACATGACCGGGATGTAATCCTCCTGAAGAAACTCCTAAAACTGGTTTTATATTCCTCCAGTTTTGTTTTAATCTATCGTGCGTTTCGCTAACATCGTGCTTTTCTATATCTTGTTTTATTTCTCGAATATGCCGAATGTTTCCTTCAAGTTTTCCAATACCCGTTCCAATATGAATTTGGTCAACTCCGATTAAACGCGCAAAGTCCGCAAGAACAATCATATCAATTCCTTGATCTTCACTTCTATCAAATGCTGCGTGCATTGCTCTATGTGCATGAATAGCCATTTTAAAATTTGCTTCTCTTAATGTTTGCAATGCTGCCCATCCCGACGTGATAATATCAATCATAACATATTTCCCCCCCATTTTTTGAACTAATTCTGCCCGCCGTATCATCTCATTTGTTTCTGCGGTAATATTTACTAAATAACCTTTCTTCTCTCCTGTTTCTTCTTCTGCTTCATCTCCTTTTTCCAAAGTCTTAGCCAACCTCTCCTCAAAAGTATTAAACTTCTGCGAAGAAAGATTCTCATCATCTTTAACAATATCACAACCTCCCATCCAGGATTCAAATGCCGACTGTGCATGGTGCTTTACATTCAACCCCAGTTTTGGTTTTATAATTGTTCCAATCAATGGACGTGATTTAACCCTCATCATTTTCCGAATTCCCTTAATTCCATATTTCGGACCTTTAAACTTTCTTAAGATACTTTTTGGAAATGCAACATCTTCCAAACGAATTGCTTCAACTGCTTTCATTCCAAAAATATTTCCTGCAATACTCGAAAGAATGTTTGGAACATTATCATATTCAAAAAGCTCTTGAGGATATGCAATTTTAACATAATTCTTATCAATAGAAAAAACTCTTGCCTTTAACTTGTTCGCATAATCCATTTTTTTTACTTCAGTCCATGTTCCGACGCTGCTCTCTAACGCAACAGTGTTTGAAGTTGATTTTATATTGCTTCCTTTTGCAGGTTTTATTTTAAATAGACAAACCAAATCCTTTCCCCTTGGTTTATAGTTCAGATTAATAAACTCTAAATTTTTCACCATCTTTTATAATTAATTCAATTCTTCTTGATTTATAAAATTTCACTTTCCGCAAAAAGTCTTTTCCCCAAGAGCAGAATGATATTTTTGACACTCTTCACAATTTCCATTTCTTGGGCACGACTTCTCTGGGCACAGACATTTGGGGTTTTTTGAATCAGTCATCTGTAACATCCCCTAATGTTCCCTCTCTTTTTTCCTTATTTGTTCTTCTAACAACTTTTTCTTTTGGAAATTCTTCATAAAATTCATCACTTCTCTCATCATCCATTCTTCCAGGTAAACTATGACTTATACAACGAGGACCACTAGGATATTTATTTATCAACTCATAAATCCATTTAGGAACCATATACCATAATTATTCTTTAACTTTAAATAAATTTATATTCTTTCAACAACACTTCCATCTGAAGTATCATTAACTTTAAATTCCCATTTTTGAATTTTGTTCCTCAATTCATCTGCCAAACTCCAATTTTTATTTTTTCTTGCTTCTTCTCGGTCTTTAACTAATTTCATAACTTCAGAAGGAATTTTCTCTTTTGCTTCTTTCTCTAAAAGTTTCAAACCAAAAACTTCATCCATCTTCGAAACTGTTTTTAGCTTTCCCCCTGTCTTCCCATCTCTAACCAAACCCCACAAAACCTGCAACGCTTTTGGAGTGTTCAAATCATCATTAATTGCATTCTCAAATTCCTTCAAATATTTTTTATTTATTTTTTTGTCGTCTTTAATTTCTGAGATTATCTTTTTCAAACGCTCATAAGCTGTTTGCGCCGCCCCCAATGTTTTAAAATCAAACGCTGTTCTTTTTCTATAATGCGCAGTAAGTAAAAAATATCTAAATCCTAAAGCAGTGTAACCTTTTTCTTCTAAATCCTTCAATCGAATAATTTTTCCAGAGGATTTTGACATCTTGCCCTCTTTCAGATTAAGATGATTATTATGAAGCCAAAACCTAACCCACGGATGTACACCAAATGCAGTTTCAGATTGAGCAATTTCATTTATATGGTGAGGGTTCATATTATCAATTCCTCCTGTATGAATATCAAATTGTTTTCCTAAATATTTTGAGCTCATAGCAGAACATTCGATATGCCATCCTGGAAATCCAACCCCCCAAGGAGAGTTCCATTCTTGCTGGCGTTTTTCTCCCCCCCTAGAAAATTTCCACAACGCAAAATCAGTTTTATTTTTCTTTTCTCCAACACCAATTCTCTTTCCTGCCTTTAAACCCTCTACATTTAATCTTGCTAAATTACCATACTCTTTTAATTTAGAAGTGTCAAAATAAATTCCATCTGAAGTTTTATATGTAAATCCTTTCTCCTCAAGCGTCTTGACTAATTCAATTTGCTCCTTAATATGTTTTGTTGCCCAGGTCCATTTAGTTGGTTGTATAAAATTAATTTTTTTCAAATCTTCTTGAAAAGCATCAAAATAATGTTTTGTAATTTCTTGTGCACTTTTTCCCTCTTTTTTAGCAGCCTTCTCAACTTTGTCCTCTCCCTCATCCGCATCCGAAGTTAAATGCCCCACATCAGTCACATTAATTATATGTTTTACTTTAAACCCATTATAAACTAGAGTCCTATAAAGTATATCTTCAAATAAATATCTTCTAAGATTTCCAATGTGTTGATACCAATAAACAGTCGGCCCACATCCATAAAAACCAACTTCGCCTTTTTTCAGGGGGTTGAAAACATCTTTTTTCCGAGTCAAAGTATTGTAAAGTTTCAAAACCATAATTTAATCAAGAAAAGCGATTTTTTAAAATGTTTGATTAATCTAAAATGATTCTAAGGTTTTTAATTCCAGGATAAGTTTTTAACATTTGGGTTATGATTTCTCTTGCTCTTATGTCTTTCGGAGTTTCTTCAACTTCCCTCCCCTTTACAACCCCAACAGAATAATAACTGTCTCCAATTCTTGTTACATTTGGATAATCTACTCCTTCTTCAAATCCTTGGGGGTTTAATCTTCTTGCCCAACAAGTTACATCTAACATATTTTATCTAATCCCCCGTCTTTTTTAAGAATTTATATTATCTAAAATAACTTTTCAAATTTACTTAGCTTCAATAATCATATCAAAGAAATCACTTGCATAAGGAGCACCCTCTGCTTCAACATTAACCCTAAACCTAATTGTACATAAAGGAGCACCAACAGGAATTTCAAATAAAACTTTTCCAGATGTGAAATCTCCGACAGGCACAATAATATTACTTTCAGCTCGTCCTGTCTTTATCCACCGCTCTGCTTCAGTTGCAGAAACTCCACACTTCCTTTGAATATCTGGATCTGAAACAGTTACAACATAAGAAAAAACTTTATTTCCCTCTGTTCCTCTTAAAAGATTTTTAATTCCTAATCCCACTCCGTCAACATTTCCTTGTCTAATTTTCACTTCTCTATTTGTAGGATAAATTACAAGTTTGCTCTCTTCTGAGAATAATTTTTCAACTTCTGCTCTCAACTGTGCTGTTGTTAAATCAACAATCTCTGTTCCAGAAAAAAATATTTGCTTTACTAAAACTAATCCAAGAATTAACACAGTCATTAAAAGTACAATTGTAACAATTGTCCCCACAGACATTTCCATTGCTGCTTTTTTTTCAAAAGTTAATTTTCTCATTTAAAGCCCTAAATTAGATTTTATCGAGTAAATGTAGAATATTGTTATTGCAACTAAAACAACGACGCTGATTATTGCTCCAATTAAACTTAATGTTTTTCCTTTTTTTCCAAGTTCAGATTTATCTTTTTTTCCATAGGTGATTCCAATTATCCCAAGAACCAATCCTGCCAACGGAGAAATAACTCCCAGTACAATACTAATTATTCCTAAAATGTAACTTGTAAGCCCTGCAACCTCTTTTTCCATATTCTTATTACTTAATCTTATTTTATAAATGTTTTCAAATGGGACCCCCGGGAGTCGAACCCGGCACACCATGATCTTCAGTCATGTGCTCTCCCGCTGAGCTAGGATCCCTTCCTAACTCTAAATTAAAGAATTAATTGTTTTTTAAAGTTGTTGATTACATTCCAATTCCACTGAGTCTGCTTCTAAATCTTCCTACTTCCGGAGGTTGGGATGTTTCTTCAACAATGCGTGCAGAGTAAACTTCTTCCCTTTCAGAATACCCCCCAACATAAAAATACAAACAAAATTCTGTTTCTCCAAATCGTGTGCCAATTCTAAAAAAATTATCTCCAATCACTTCTCGAGTTATATTTGAAGGAGTGATTTCTGATGAAATGTATAACCTCCCCTTTCTGTCTTCTGTTTCTTCTTTCAACTTCTGTAATGCCATAGCATAGCTCATCACTCTTAATTGATCTTCATCAGTAGCAGGATAAACATCACTAACATCGAGGCTTTCATTTCTTTTTTCATTAAAAGAATGTAATCTAGGCAGAACCAGCCCACCCCTCAACAAGAAATCTAACTCTATTTGAATCTTTTCATCTGTTAAATCTCCCTCTAAACAAAAGTCTTCTCCTAACAATTTTTTCAAGTCTGTTAAATACCACATCACCATAAAATTAATTATTTCTTTGGTTTTTAATAATTTATATTCAAAAAAGATAACCCTTGTTCAAGTTTAACTAAAAAAATTTGTAAGTCGAGAATAGGCCAGATTCTGTATTTCCTCGTATTCGAACGGAAATTGTTGACATTCGACTATGCGTCAATTACGACTTGCACCAGTTGAGATGTTCGTTTCATCAAATCTTGCTTTTCGCAGTTCCACGCAGGTTTCATAACTCCAAGCAAACTGTGGCGTTTCTTTAACAGAGCTTTGCCTCACGACAACTATGTTTCCATAGCAACTAATAAGGTGTCCAGACCTTCCTCAGAACTTAGAAATCATATTAAGATTTCTCCACAATTTAATGTCAAAGTCCCGAAGTCAACTACTCGACTTACAAAAATAAAGAGAATTAGGAGTTTTTAAAATTATCTTTTTAACAATTTCCTGCATAAAATTCCTTTAAACAATTATAATAATCCTTAAAATCAGAACTTGCTTTACACTTCTCAAATTCATCCGAACCCACTAAAAGATTATTCATATTTCTCTCTAAAAACTTTTGCGAAACACTCACTTCAAGGTTTCCATCACAATCTTTTGCACATGAAGAATCAATTTGCCAACCTGAAACACTTCCAATTTTTACTTCACATTGTAACAAACAATCCATCCAATCACACGCACCCCTATTTAATTCTTGAATCTTCAGCTCTTTTGAAATAATAAATCCCCCCAAAATCAAAATTACTAAAACCAAACTTCCAAAAATTATTTTGCTTTTATTTTTTATCAACGTCTTTTTTATTTTTTTCATAATTCTACTTAATCTATTAAATTTATAAACTTTCTTAATTCTCCTTTTTTATGAAAGAGGAAGATTATTCTGCTCCAGTTGACCAAATCTTTTCTGATTTAACTTCTTCAGAAAAAGGCCTTTCAGATTTCGAATCTCAAAAAAGAATTAAAACCTTTGGATTAAATGAAATCGCAGAACAAAAAAGGATTCCTGGAATTTTTAAATTTTTAAAACAATTTAATAGTCCCCTAATTTACATTTTGTTTTTAGCAATGATTATCTCATTTATTTTTAATCACCTTGTTGACGCTTATGTAATTTTGTTTATTGTTTTGATTAATGCAACAATTGGATTTTTTCAAGAGAGAAAAGCAGAGAGAGCAATTAGTTCTCTAAAAAAGATGATAGTAAGTTATGCAAAAGTCTTAAGGGATGGAGAGTTAAAAAAAATTCCAACGGAATTTTTAGTTCCTGGAGATATAATTTTATTAGAAGAAGGGGATAAGGTCCCTGCAGATGCGAGGATTATTGAATCTAAAAATTTACGAACTCAAGAAGCCTCTTTAACTGGAGAGTCATTTCCCGTCGATAAGAAAGCAAAAACTCTCCCTTGTTCTACAAATCTTTCAGATAGAATTAATATGGTCTTTATGGGAACAATTGTGGTGTCAGGAGAAGCAAGAGCAATTGTTACTTCAACTGGAAAAGATACCTCTATCGGGCAAATAGCAAACTCTATCAGAGAAGTGGTCCAACCAAAGATTCATTTTCAAAATAAAATCACTGAACTAACTTTGCAAATGTTCTTGTTTGCAATCACTGGAGCCGGACTCACCTTTTTAATTGGATTTTTTCTAAACAAATTAGAGTTTTTTGAAATTTTTCTATTTACTATTGCATCTTTGGTTTCGGGAATTCCAGAAGGGCTTCCCGCAGTAATTGTAATTGTCCTAGCTGTTGGAGCAAATAAAATGGCAAAAAGAAACGCAGTTATCCGACACCTTCCTTCTGTTGAAACAGTTGGAGTGGTTACAGTTATTGCTACCGACAAAACAGGAACTCTTACAGAAAACTCTATGCTTGCTGAAAAAGTTTTAACAGTCTCGGATACTTATACTATCACCGGAAAGAGTTGGACTCCAATTGGATGGTTCTTGAAAAGAAACAAAAAAATAAATCCTCTTTCTGAGCCAGACTTAAAAAAGCTTTTAACAATTTCTGCATTATGTAACAAAGGAAGTCTTTTGCGAACTGAAAAAGATTATGAAATCATCGGAGATCCAACAGAGGTTTCACTTCTTGTGTTAGCAAAAAAAGCAGGATTAGACAAAAAATCATTGTCTAATATTAAAATCCTCGACGACCTTTCATTTAATTCAGAATTAAAACTCAGAGCAACTTTAGTTCAAGAAAAAAATCAAAAACAAATATTTTCCGTTGGGGCATTTGAAGAAATTCTACATAAATCTAATTATATACTCCAAGAAGGCAGAGAACATCTAATAAGATCTCCAGTTGAAAAAAATAAAATTTTAGAAAAGGCAAAAAATTTAGCAAAGCAAGGTTATAGGGTTTTAGCAGTAGCATACAAAAATTCTCCTTCAAAAATCGAAGAGATTAATTCTGAAATGTTAAATAAAATGGTTTTTGTTGGATTTGTTGGAATGAAAGACCCTCCAAGAAAAGAAGTAAAAGAGTCAATTCAAAAAGCAAAAAAAGCAGGAATTAGAATAATTATGAAGACAGGAGACCACAAAGAAACAGCAATTGCAATTGCAAAAGAAATTGGTTTAATGGAAGATGACGAAGAGGTTTTAACAGAACAAGAATTGCTAACCCTTTCAAAAGAGGAATTTTCCGAAGCTGTGAAAAGAGTTAATATTTTTGCGAGAGTAACCCCCAAAACTAAATTAAGAATAGTAGAAATATTACAAGAGCAAGGAGAAATAGTTGCAATGACTGGGGACGGAGTAAATGACGCTCCTGCTTTAAAGAGGTCAGACATTGGAATTTCAATGGGGGTTGTTGGAACAGATGTTGCAAGAGAATCTTCAGAAATGGTTCTCGCCGACGATAATTTCGCATCTATTGTGAATGCTGTTGAAGAAGGAAGAATCATTTTCCAAAATATTCGTCAAACAAGTTTTTTTCTGATTACTACAAATGTTGCAGAAGACTTAACAATTATTTCTACACTTCTTTTGAAACTCCCCCTTCCTCTAATTCCAATTCAACTTTTATTTTTAAATCTCGTAACGGACACGATTAATGATATTCCCCTTGCATTTGAACCAGGACACCACGACTTGCTTAGTGTTCCTCCCAAAAACCGAAAAGAAAAAATAATCAACTTCGAACTTCTTCCATTTTTAATTATTGTTTCAGGTTTGATGGTTCTCGGAACAGTTTTAATGTTTAATCATTTCCTTCCTCAAGGAATTGAAAAAGCACGAACTGTAGCATTTGTTTCTATGTCGCTGTTCCAAATTTTTAATGTTTTTAATATGCGTTCTTTAAAAAAATCTTTATTTAAAATAGGAATTCTTTCAAATAAACTAAGTGTAATTTCTGTTTGTGTTTCAATTGCCTTAACTCTCGGAGTAATTTATCTTTCTCCCCTTGCAAATATTTTTGGATTTGTTCCACTAGGACTTCAAACAATAATTTTAATTTTTGTAATTACTTCTTTAGTTTTTATATTCGGAGAATTGTACAAATTTTTAAAATATTAAATGAGTAGTAGAAAACAATGGTTGAAATTCCAAAAGAGGCTTTTAGTAGTTGTCTGCTGAAATTCTCGCCGAAGCTTGAATCTTACA
>CAZUQL010000006.1:0-24010 GCA_964622565.1 Candidatus Woesearchaeota archaeon
AAAATTTTCGCATCAAGTTTCTTTCCAGTAACTCCAGAATACATTGTTTCTTTTCCATCAAATCTAAATCCAATTTCTTCTAACATCTTTTCTAACTCGTTTTTACTCACACTTGAAAAAGGAGTACTATCAATTATTTGCCCCGTAGTACATGCAACTTTTCCAGCTAATAATTCCAAAAGATAACCTACAGTCATACGACTTGGCAACCCATGGGGATTAAACAAAACATCTGGTCTAATTCCTTTTGAAGTGAAAGGGATTTCTCCTTCTGGAATAATCGCTCCAATAACTCCTTTCTGTCCATGAGGAGTTGCAAATTTATCTCCTATCTCGGGAATTCTTTGATCTCTTGTTCGAACCTGAACAATTCTATTTCCTTCTCCATCTTCTGAAACAAAAACAGCGTCGACAACTCCAATCTCTTCTTGCCTCATTGTAACGCTTGCTTCTTTTTTTGTTCTAACCGAAATTTCCCTTGACTCTGATAAAAATTTTGGGGGAGAAACCTTACCAATCAAAACATCTCCTGAATCAACTTCTGCTTCTGGGGAAATAATTCCATCATCTTCTAAAAGCCTATAACTTGCTTCAGTTCGATAACCCGCAGTATCCTTTTCAGGAATCTTAATCTCATCTCTTAATCCTCCTGCATAATTAATTTCAGTTGCAGAATAAGGTCTAAAATAATAACTTCGTCCAACACCCCTTTGTAAACTTCCTTTATTAAAAATTAAAGCATCTTCCATATTGTAACCATCTTGTGTCATGATTGCAACAACCAAATTCTGTCCTGCAGGATAAGTGTTTAATGTATCATAAACAAAACTTCGAATAACTGGTTTCTGAGGATATTCTAAAATACTAACATCTGTATCCACACGACAATGATAATTCGCAGCATACAAACCAAGAGCCTGTTTTTGAGTTTTACTTCCCCGATTTAATCTTGAACTCTGATCATGATTTCCATAAGGAACCAAACTAGTCACAACACCCAAAACATCAACTAAATCAATTTCTAAATGAGTATGTTCTGAAGTAAGTTCTTCGGGGTAAAGTGAAACAAATGCATTTTCTTCTTCAGCAGCGTCGATATATTCTAAAATACCTTCCTTAATCAAATCATTCCATCTCATTTTTCCTTGTTGAACTTCTAATAAAACTTCATCTGTTAATCTTGAAACTCCATTATCCACAATAATCACAGGTCTTAAAACTCTTCCAGGCTCAGTAGAAATATTAATCGTTCCAAAGATAGGCTCATCACGTATACTCATCTCTAAAGAGAATTCTCCTTTTCTTCTTGCCTCTCTAACTAAATCAATAAATGATTTTTCATTTTCTTTTTTAACTCCTCCAATAAAAGTTCCATTCAAGAAAACATCAGTTGATTCGTAATTCTCTTTTTCAAGTCCTTTTGATTCTAAAGATTTGATTACCTCTACTTCCGGCACTAATGTTCTTGTAGAAATTCTTGCTAACAAAGCCAAGTTTTTTCTAAGCCCAATTTCTGTTCCTTCAGGAGTTTCAATAGGACAGAATCTTCCATAATGAGTAGGGTGTAATGTTCTTGCCATGAAATTTTCTTGTTCTCCTGGAAGCATACTTGCAACTCTCTGAAGTTGAGAAATTGTTGCAAGATAATTTGTTTTATCCATATTCTGTGTAACTCCTTTTCTCTCTCCAATCCAAGAACCAGTTGCAATAGCAGACTCAACACGATGTGAAAACAGCGTAGATTTTGCAATAGTTTTTATAGAATAATATTTTTTTCTTCGAGAAGATTTTTGTAAAGAATACTTAATATCTCTAACTAAAATACCTAAATTTACTCTAAACAAACTTGCTAATAAATCGCCAGATAATCGAACCCTTTTATTTGCATAATGATCTTTATCTGTTCTTGTTCCGGGATTTTCTTTTGCAATTAAAAATTGTTTAATTAATTTACATATTGTAACTGCTTTTTTGGTTCTATCTTTTTTCTTAACTCCAATATGAGGAAGTAAATAAGAATCAATTCTTTGTTTAACTCTATCTAAGATCTCTTTTTCAGTTCCTTGAAGATGGGTTCTCTCTGCAATTATTTTTAATGCTTCATCTGAATCTCCAATACCTGCAAATTCATAAAAATTAACAATTAAACTATCTGATTCTTTTCCAATTAATTTTGAAATCTCTGCTTCTTTTGTAAACCCAAGGGCCTTTAAAATTAGAATTGCTGGAATTTCCTTAAATCTACTAAATGAAAGATTAAGATTACCCTTTTTATCTTCATTAATTGTAATTGGAATCCTATATGTTCCTTTCAATGAAAACATTCTAAGTTTAAGTTTTTGGTCATCTCCCTCGATAAACGGTTGATTTTCTGCCAAATCTTCAGCCATCACCATAACTCTTTCATTACCATTAATAATAAAATACCCTCCTGTATCTCGAACATCATTAAAACTTGCTACTAATTCCTCCTCATTCATTCCATAGGTATTACAGACTTTACTTTTGACCATTACAGGAATCTTTCCAATCTCAACAATCTCAGAATCAATTTGTTCTCCGTTTTTTACAGTAACTTCAACAAAAATAGGAGCAGAATAAGTTAAGTTTCTTAATCTTGCTTCAGCAGGAGTTAATAATGAAGAAGAACCGTCAGCCTCTATAACTTTTGGTTTTCCTACTTCAACTTTTCCAAGTGTGATCTCAAAACCATCATCGTTTTCTATACTCTCTGAAACTTCTTGAACAATATCTTGAATTCTTGTTTCAACAAATTTATTAAACGAAGTAATATTTGATTCAACTAATGAATGCTCTTTTAGATAGTTCTTAACAATAATATGTTTGTCAAGTTCCATTATACAACAACCCGAAAATACTCAACAATCTTATCATCTTTCTTTCGCTCAATTTTAATTATATCTCCAACCTTACAACCTTCCGGCAATGAAGGATCAGTTAATAGAATTTTAGGAAGTTGAGAAGGAGAGATATTTAATTTTTCAAGTAGCTGTTGAATCTCTTTTTCGTTTAAGCTAATATGTTTGGGTTGTAGAATATGCATCTTATTTTTTGAGTGTAGAGGTCCTAACACATTGATTGGACTTTACAACTCTTTAATAATAAACAGAGAAAAAAATGCTTTAAAAACCTTTCGGGAGTAATCAAAAAGGTTTAAAAACCCAAAAACAATTGGATTACTGTAAACAGTTCAGCTGTTCTAATTCCGAAAGGGATGCACACAAAATGGAAAAACAAAACTCAAATCCAGTTTATGCAATGAATACTCAAGAATATAATCTAAGATTAGCACAGACTCTAAAAAAAATTCCAGAAATCCAAAGCCCTGAATGGGTTGAATTTGTTAAATCTTCTCCAAGTAAAGAAAGACCAATTAATGAGGAAGACTTCTGGTTCAAAAGAGCAGCAAGTATTTTAAGACAAATTTACAAACAGAAAATAGTAGGTGTTAATAGATTAAGAACAAAATACGGAAGTAAGAAAAACAGAGGATTTAAACCAGAAAAATTCCAACGAGCTTCAGGAAAAATCTTAAGAGTAATTCTTCAACAAACTGACGCAGCAGGATTAACAGAACAGGTTAAACCAATCAGAGGAGTAAGACAACGTTCAGGAAGAAAATTAACTGAAAAAGGAAAAACATTTTTGGAGGAAATAAAATGACATTAGGACTAAGACCAATCGGAATTGGATTAAGCAGAAAGTTTAAAATAATTTCTCCAAGTCCTTCTAGAAATGGATTTACTTCAAAAACAACTTCAAAAGAATATTTAGCCCTAAGAGAGGGGAGAGTAATTCCCGGGTTTAATAATCCTATTTTAACCCATGCATTCGAAGGTTATCCAAATGTTCAAGTTCTTGGAAGTTCAAGATTAGAAATTTATGGAACACCAGAAGAGATTCAAGCAACTATGGGAGAATTATCCAGATTAAAACCATTTGAGTTAATCCCCCTTAACGAAGGAGGTAGAGATTAAATGCCAATTAAAAATTTCCAAAAAAAAATAGCACTTGCAAAAGCAGGACGAAGAACTAAGTGGGCTCCTGTTTGGGCGGTCTTAAAAAAATTCGGAGTTGGAAAAAGAGTTCATCCCTCTTACATGACTCGAACAAAAAGACATTGGAAAAGAACTAAATTAAAAATTTCTCCAAGAAAAATGAGAAAATCGCACTTCGGATAAAATGCCTAAAGAAAAAAAATCTTCAAATGAAGAAAAAATTGAAAGAGAATATGTAATTCCCCTTAGAAGACAGTGTACAAAAACTCAGAAATATAGAAGAGCACCAAAAGCAATCAAAACTATCAAAGAATTTTTAGTTAGGCACATGAAAATTTATGATCGAGATTTAAATAAGATAAAAATAGACGGATTTCTCAACGAAGAAATTTGGTTCAGAGGAATAAAAAAACCACCTGCAAGAATTAAAGTTAAAGCAATAAAAGAAATAAACAACAAGGGAGAAGAAATTGTAAGAGTAGAATTAGCAGAACTTCCTCAAGAGTTAAAATTCAAAAAAGCAAGGCAAGATAAACAATCAAAATCTGCAGATGAAATTTCAAAACAAAAACAAGTAGAAAAGGCTGAAGAAACAAAGTCTGAAGAAGTTAAAGAGGAAAAAAAAGAAGATTCAAAGATTAAAGAAGAAAAACCTGTAAAAGTAAAAAAAGAAACTAAAGAAAAAGTTGTTAAAGAAAATAAACCTAAAAAGGAGGAGAAGAAATGAAAGGTAAAGTTATCCAATTCCGAAGAGGAAGACATACTATAAAAGAAAGACACTTTTTAATAGAAGTAGATTCAATTGATTCAAGAGAAAAAGCATCTAAACTAATTGGAAAAGGAATTGTCTGGAAAAGTCCAGCAGGAAGAGAAATTCAAGGAAAAATATCTGGAGCCCACGGAGGTAAAGGACTTGTAAGAGCAATTTTTGAAAAAGGACTTCCAGGTCAAGCAATAACTACAGGAGTAGAAATAAAATGATTGAAATTTATGAAGAGGGAAGAAGAATAATTATTAATGAAGTTACAGATCTATTAAATATACCTAAAAAATTTGAAGAAAAAAGGCAAGAAAGAAGAAGAGACTTCCCAATTGATGTTCGAAATTTAATGGAGGTAGAATCATGGTATCAATAAGAAAAGCACTAGCATATTCAAAAAGAAAAGTTGTTCCATATACTCGAAAAAGTAAACGAAGAAATAAAGCATATATTAAATCATTTCCCAGCAAAAAGATGGTGAAGTTCCAAATGGGAAATTCAGAAGCCCATAGAAACAAAAAACTTCCTTTTGAATTAAAAATGATTTCAACAGAAGATGTTCAAATTCGAGATTATGCTTTAGAAGCATGTAGACAATTCATAAATAAAAAATTAGACAAAGAACTTGCAAAGCAATATTTTTTCCAAATTTGCATTCATCCTCATCATGTTCAAAGAGAAAATAAAATGCTTACCGGAGCTGGTGCTGACCGTATGTCCTCAGGAATGCAGTTATCATTTGGAAGAACAATGAATCTTGCCGCAATTGTAAAAAAAGACACAGTAATCTTCAAGGTTGCAACAGCAGATAAAAAAAGCGAAGAATTTGCAAGAGGAATAATGAAATTAATCAAATCAAAATTACCTTGTAAAACTCGTTTTGAAAGTGAAGGGAATAAATAATTCTAGAAAATAAATTATTTAAAGATTCATCGTTATCTCTCTAAAACAAAAATCTCTCGTCCCACAATTTGAGTCTTTCTAAAATCTTCAATTGGAAAACCCTCTCGAAGTTTAAATCCTGTTTTCTCTAAAATAGGATTAATGTCACATCCAATTCTTTTTTTATTTGTTTTAATCAGGGGGGCAGTAAAAACCGCTGTTGAAATATTTTTCTTAAGATTATTCAAAACTCCAATCATCAAATTTTCAAAATTTTTCTGTGTTTGTAATGCTTCATTCTCCTTAGGAACTTTTTTTAAGATATCTCCCAAGTCTGGCTCGCAAACCAAAACTCCCTTTTTAAAAATTTTAACTTTTTTAGAATCTGAATTTAATAAAGTATAATTTGATTTTGGAAAATTAAAAAATCCTAAATTTTGCCGAGCACTTGTAATTGCATTTGAATCCTTATCTACCCCAATTACTGAAATCCCCAAATTCAAAGCCTCAATTAAAATTGTTCCAATCCCACAAAAGCAGTCAATTAAAACTTCGCCATTTTTAACTTCAGAAAGATTAATCATAATCTTCGCTAAACGGGGAGAAATTGAAAGCTCTTCTCTCCTCACTGGTTTTTCCATATCTCGTTTTTCAATTTCATCATAATTACATTTCTCAAAAATCTTTCCAAAAAAATAATTACTCTCTCCAAAAACAAAATATTCTTCATCAATCAATCTTTTCGAATTAAGAAACTCCAGCTCTTTTCCAGACTGAGAAATTAAACTATCAGAGGAATGCCTCTCAGATGCCTTAATCTTTTCATGTTTAAATCTACTTTTTATAAAACCATTAATTTTCTCATAAGATTCCTCTGAAAAATTCCAAATAGAATAAATTAATTTACCCTTAGTCAAATCAAAAAAGTCCAAAGTTTCCAATTCTGAAACAATTTTTTTTAGCTTTCCTTCGGATAAAACCTCCCCAATAGCAAGAGTTCCCCCTAAAAAGTCCAATGCTCCCGAAGGTAATTTATTGTTGAGTTCTAACAAAAGCCCATTCTTTATCTGAGCAGAAAAACTAATTTCATTAGAAATTATCTTTAAATAAGATTCAATCTCCTGTCTTGAAAGTTTCAAGTTTCTACCTAAAATAAAAAGATATTTCATAGATTAATCAGAAAACTAATCTTTAAAAAACTAAGTTATTGGTGAAGAGAATCGTAAACTCCCAAGTCCCTTAAATTCTTTAGAACTTGAGGCGAAGAGTTATAAATAATTCTCAAAGCAGTTTCATATTCTTCGTCCCCTAAAGCATCATCTTCAGTAAATCCCGGAAGAACATCAAAACGAGTAACATCAGGAGAATTTCTGAATCTCCCTGAACTAACTAATCTAATCCACCTTCCATTTTCATAAAAAACCATTACATCCCCATCAGGTTCGTCAAATGCAACTAACCCTTTTGATAAATCCAAACTAACTAAACAATTCATTTTAAATCAGTATTTCAAATTCGCCGAGTTGATTTTTTAATATTTCAAAAACCCGAGAATTTATTTTTAATTCTTTTTTAGGTTTCACCTTTTCAAGTTTTGAAGAAACTTCCTTCATGTTTGAATTATAAATCTTATCTGTAACTTTCATAATTTGATTTCCTAAGAATAAAAAAGACTCCTCTCCAGTATTTAGCAACTCAGCATATTTGTCTTTGTCTTTATCTTTGTACTTAATTCTAACTCTTTCTTTTTCAATATTTACTAATTCACAACGCTGAGTATAATCAAGTAGATCATTAATCAGAATTGTTGCGTTCTTTCTTGAATTATCTACTTTATGGGAATCTAACTTTCCTTTTTGAAATTCTTTTTTTGCATTAACAATCTCTTTCAAAATCTGTAAATGTTTTGAAGTAAACTTTCCTTTTTTAACTAACTTATCTTCAAATTCTTTAATCAACGCTAAAACAGATTTCTTCTTGAAAATCGCCTCGAGAATTTCAAAAATTTCTTTGTAAACTTGCTCAATTGTTCGTTCTTGTGCTTTTTTTTCAATTTGTTTTCTCAAGTCTTTAAGTCGTTTAACATAAACCTCTGCATCTTTCACCAATTGATCAACTTCTTTTCCTGAAATAGTATATTTTAAATCATGCTCATAGGTTTTAAAGCATTTTACTGCCTTAGTCAAAACTCCTAAGTCAGATTTTTTCAACATTTTTTCTTTTTTCACAAATATCTCTTCCATAATTCTCGGTGTCTCTTTATGTGTTGGTGCAGGTGAACCATTTAACATTATCAACGCTTGAGAAGGAGTCAAAACCCCATAATAAACATCAATCATCGCGTCGAGCAATCGTCTCTCTACCATTTTATTTGTCTTATCTGCTGTCTTCATAAAAACATCAATTGCTTCAGGAGAGGGTTTTAATTTACCCATCTGAAGAAGCGCTTTCCAAGGCATAAATGTTCCCCTATCATAAAGAGGAATTCCATCACGAATAAATGTGAAAATAACTGGATGAGCATCCTTAACAGATTCCCAAAAATCAGTAAGCAGATAAATCTGAGGCTCAAGTTTATTTTTAACTCCTGCTAAAGAAGTCGCTTCTGCAACCATCTGATAAATCTGCCCTCTCAACCTTTCCTTCAACTCAAGCCGAGGCATTCTTTTAACATCTGTATCATTAATCACAATAAAAACATCTACATCTGAAGTTTCTTTTGCTTCTCCCCTAACAAGACTTCCTGCAATAACATAACTAACAACATACTTTTCAAACCTCTGTAAAACTAAAGACTTATGTATTCCTGCAACTCGTAGAGCACCCAAAAATCCGTCGTCGTAAATAGGATAAGATAACCCAATTGCGTCAGTTAATTCAAATCTACTATCTAAACAGTTTCCAAAAATATCAACAGGCGTTTTAACTTGTAACCAAATTTTTTGTTTTGACTTTTCAATTTCATCAATAACTTCTTTTTTTATTTTAGGAATTTCCTTAAAATTCTTCTCCGGAACAACCATATAAAGTTGCAAAAGTTTTTCAGCCTCAACAGGAATTTCTTTCTCCTTAACAAAACCCGGCACAGCCTGAGCAGGTAAAATCGATAATGCTTGAGTAAATGGAAATTTTTTAAGAATAAAACCTTTTAATTTATCTAAATCTTTTTTTGTCTTATCCAATCCTCGCTGAACTTCTCCAGAATTAGAATTCATCAAAGGAACTTTAGAGTATTTTGTGTCAAGATTCATACCAGGAATATTCAAATCATCTGAGATGTCTTCATCATTCATTTGAGTGAAAAGAAAAACCCGCTTATAAATCTTATTATTAATCTTTGTTAAGTAGCAAAAAGTTTTTAATGGGATGTTTCTTAGAATTCTGATTGGTCCTGTAGTCCAACGGCTAAGACGACTCGTTTACACCGAGTAGACCGAGGTTCGATTCCTCGCAGGACCATTTAATCTCTTATTAATCACAACAATCCTTAAAAATTTAAAGTCCCTAATTTTAAGATGACCCAACTTAATCCTAAAGAAAAAAAAGCAAAATCTAGACAAGAAAAAGCAAAATTAAGAAAAAGTATTTTAGAAATATTAACTTCAGAACAACCTCTTTCGTGGAATGGAATTGTAGACAGATGTTTAAGAAAAATGGATTCAAAAGAGAAAAGAAATTTGAGCACAGTTTCAAACTTAATATTAGATGAAGTCTACAACCTGAATTTAAATGGGGAACTAAGCTCGTTCTCTCCGTATCCCCTTTCTGCAGACCAAATTCCTCAAACATATTCTACGGTTTTTTGTACTCTTCGAGATTATGAATGTGAAAGAATTAGGCCAAATCCCCTCCCCCCTTGGAGAGTCATAATTGAAGTCCCCCAGATTATCTAGCTAATTTAATTAATTTTTTAAACTAACAAAATATCATTCTTCTATGCGTGGATAGTTTATTGGCAGAATATTTCCTTGCCAAGGAAGTGAGCCGGGTTCGATTCCCGGTCCGCGCATCCATCAATAAATTTTTAAACCTAATTCTAAAGATACACCTATGTTACCAAAAGGATTAAAGCTAGAATATATTGATTTAGGAGTAATTGATTTAGTCGTAGCTCTAAACCGAGTTCCAGGAATAAATACTGCTACAACCTGCCATGGACATTGGAAATATGCTCCACCCACACTACCTTCAAAATCTGGTTGGGTATATTTTTTTACTGAAAGAGAAAATCCCCTTCATTACGACTTAGTTGAGCGAGTTAAAAATTTTTGTGAAAACCAGGAGGATTTTTCAGTTGAACCTATTGATCTAGAAGGTTCTCGTAAACTATGGCAAATCTCGACTTGTTTTGAATTAGAAAATCTTCCCCCTCAAAAAGACCCATTTTCTAATTGGGATTCTAATCAAAGAAGAAATTATTACAAGAGAGCAAAAAGAAGATGGCTCAGACATTTGAGGGGATTTGGGGACTTAAGTCAAATCGTAACAACCTTTCTTAAAGAAAAAGTTAGTGAAAATCCAGAAAAATTAAAGTACCGATAAATTAAACATCCTTATAAACCCCAAAAATAACTTCTTAAAATGGTAAAAAATCTTGAATTAATACTAAAAACTTTCTTAGTAACAACCTTGTTAGTTGGAGTAGTTAATGAACTCAAACCAAAAAACGAATATATTCGCGAATTATCTAAGCTTGGATGCATGATCTTACTTACGCCTCTTGTCGGAGCAGAAGAGTACAGGAGACATAAAACTTACTAATCTCTTATAAATCTTAAAGATTCTAAAAATAAGAACATAAAGATAAAATCAAAAAAAGCAAATAATCGAAAAGGAAAATCTACATAAGAAGAATTAATCAGAAAATAATAAACCACAGTAATAATATAAGAAAATTTAATAAAAATTGCAAAGATAATCATTCTTTTAGTTCCCCTTAAATCCAGACTAATCATAAATAAAAAAATTCCAAAGAACATTATTACTAATGCAGAAAATGTTAGATAAGAAGGATTTGAAGGAATACTCATATTCATTAAATTAAAAAGGGGCCGATAAAAAAATAAAAAAGAAGCACCAAGAACAAAGTCATAAAAACCTGCGATAAGAAATAAAATCTTATAATATGCTTCTCCCTTAATTCTCTTCTCTTTCATTATATATTAAAGAAGTAAAGAATATTTAAACCTTCTGAGAATTAAAAATAAATAAATTCACCGCATTAAGAACAAATTTAACCTTAGCAAGTCTTTTATACTAAACTTCCCTCAACTTTAAATGAGAGTAAAATACTTATTTTCTTCAAGACACACTCGAAGAGCAAGAGTTTCAGGAACTCCACGAAAAAAAAAGTTCTTTGAAATCATCTCTAAATTAATTTCTGAATCTGACATTTTAATCCAAGTTTTAGACGCAAGATTTATCCAAGAAACAATAAACAAAACCCTTGAAAAAGAAATAATTCACCACAAAAAAAAGATAATCTACGCAATAAATAAATTGGACCTTATCAATTTAAACAAAACAAAAAAAGTTAATGCAAAACTATTATCTGAACTTTATCCCTATGTATTCATCTCGTCAAAAACAAGACAAGGGATTAAAGAATTAAGAAACAGAATAAAAATAGAAGCGAGCAAAATTTCCAATCCCACCACAACTATCGGAGTAGTGGGCTACCCAAACACCGGAAAAAGCTCTTTAATAAATATTTTAATTGGAAGAGGACTCGCAGGAGTTGCGCAAGAAGCAGGATTCACAAAAGGAATACAAAAAGCAAAACTAACTCCAAAAATATATTTAATCGACAGCCCAGGAATAATCTCTGAAGAAGATTACAAAGAATCCAATCTCGAAAAAATGAACAAACAGATTAAAATCAATTCTAGAACATTAGGAAAAATAAAAGACCCTGAAAGTTTTGTAGACTATCTTGTTAAAAACTATCCAAAAGAACTTGAATCCCACTATAAATTAAAATTTGAAAACAATTCAGAAATTTTATTAGAAGAACTTGGAAGAAAAAAAGGTTTTTTAAAAAAAGGAAATCGAGTAGACACAGACAAAACCGCTAAACTAATAATCACCGAATGGCAAGAAGGAAAAATTAAATTAATTTAACAAGTCCATCTGCAACTCTTTGAGCAATTTGTTCTAATCTTTTTTCATGAGCAATTCTAACTCTGCAATTAAGACGAGACCCATTAACACAAGGGCAATATCTTTCTAAAACAGAACATTTAGAGTCCAAATTATAAGGACATCGTTCATATTGCATAGAATAATCTGTATTTACCATAAGAAACTCCAAATTTAAGAGATTTAGAGCTTAACTAAACCAAAAATAAAAATAGTTTAATTTAGACTTAATATCCATAGAAACTTAATGAGAAATGGATTTATATATCTATCATAAGATTTAAAAATTTGATTTTGTTTAATCTCCCATGAAAAAGAGAGTTAATTGGAGGGTTCTGATTTCAAGTTTGATTGTTGTTTATTTAATCGCAATTATTGGAGGGATTTTTACTTCTTCAAATACAAATTCAGAATGGTATCAATCAATAAAACCTTCGATAACTCCGCCAAATTATATTTTTCCAATTGTCTGGAATATTTTATTTTTTTTAATTGGAATTTCAATTTATTTGTCTTGGATAAATGCAAAGAAAAATCAAAAATCAAAAATAATTTTAGTTTACGGAATTAACTTTTTCTTAAATATTCTCTGGAGTTTTTTATTTTTTTATTTAAAAAATCCACGAGCAGCTTTTTTTGATTTGGTTTTTTTAGAATTTTCTATTTTAAGTTTAATAATTGTCAGCTCAAAAATAAACAAAAAAACATTTTGGATATTACTTCCTTATTTGCTTTGGGTTAGTTTTGCAGGAGTGTTGAATTGGCTAATGATTCAATAACTTAATCATATATTCTCCCCTTTTCAAATCAGATAATCTATATCCTAATTTTTTATAATATTCTCTAACCCCAACCCCAGAGATAATTCTTAACTCCCCACATTTATTTTTTTTAGAAATATCTTCTGCATTTTTAATTAATTCTTTTCCCCATCCATTATGCTGAGAAACCCCCCCCTTTTCACCAATCTTCAAAGCCTGACCATAAACATGAACTTCACGAATTATCGCAACTCCTTCAACAATTCTTAATCTTAACAAACCAAACAAAACATCATTAGAATTAACAACCTCTAAAAAATATTCCTCCCCTCCACTTGCTTGATATTTTGTTATTTTTAAATTTAAATTTAAATCTATCTCCCCCCTCTGAGATGCAAACCCCACTTCCCTAAACCGAATCTCTTTAATTTTTATTTTTTCGCGTCGAAGTTCTTCTTCTATATCTTTTCTCAAATCTATCCGCGTTGTTCCTGCGACCAAATACTCTGGAGGAATTTCTCTCATAATTCTCATAACTCTACAATATCGTGGAACTACCTTTAACATCTTTATCAAAAGTGCCTGAATTTGTTTTTTTGAATAAGGCTTATACTTCCCTTTCCAATAAATATTCTCAAGTTCTGAACCCGGCATAACTTGACAAGGATAAATTTTAAGTTGATCTGGTTTAAACCTCGCATCTGAAAAAAGTTTCTCAAACAAATTTAAATCTTTTTTAGGATCACTCCCTAAAATCCCCGGCATAATATGGTAACCTATTTTAAACCCCGCATTTCTCAAAGCCAAAGTAGCATTTACAACATCGCTAACTTTGTGGCCTCTTTTAACTTTCTGATAAATTTTATCGTCGATAATTTGAACCCCCAATTCAACTCGGGTACATCCAAACTCTCTTAACTCAGAAATATATTTTTCACAAACATCTGGCCGCGTTTCAATACACAAAGCAACGCAACGAGATTTCGCAACTTCATTTAATTTCTTCGCTTGTTCCAAATTTTTAGAAACTCTCCCATTCAAACCATCATAAATCTTTTTAACAAATTCATATCTAAACTTTTTTGGATACTCCAAAAAAGTCCCCCCCATGATAATTATCTCAACTTTTTCAATCGGATGATTCATAATTTTAAATGCCTCTAATCTTGCTTTAACCTGTTTAAAAGAATCATAATTCACTTGCGCAGCCCGCATAACCACTGGACTTTTAGGAGTATAACTCTGAGGCACATTCAGCGACGGACAATAAACACAATTACCATGCTTACACTTTCTCGGAGGAAGCATCACTGCAACAGGAGTAATTCCCGAGATTGTCTTCACTGGCTTCCGAACTTCGCCTTTCTTTGGTTTAAACATAAAAAACTAAAGAACAAAGAGTTTAAGAAATTTTGTTTATACTACTATTTCAAAATTAGGAAAACAAGAATTAATAACACTCTTATTTAAATTATATCTTCTAATTACATTGGCTAACCCTTCTACAGAATGAATATCCCCACTATTACCAAATAAAAGACGTGCAGAAGCCAAAACATTCTGAGTTCTCTTACTTCCTGTATGATTTGTTCTTACATCCCCACTTAAAGAATCTAATCCTTTTGAAAACCAATCTACCACAGTACCAAGTTCAACATCTCCGGAAAACTTCCTAAAAAAATCTGAATCATAAACAGGGAAAAAATGTGCTCCTCCTGCTTCATTTTCTCCACTTCCATAAGGACTTCTAACATCAGTTCTAAAAGAAAATACTGGAATTCCTAACTCTCTTGCAATTCCAATCTCACTAACCACCCCGGGATCAAAGGAAAGTCCATCTAAACGAGCTAAAACCGCACTAGACTTCGCTCCAATAAACCAGCCCTTATCTAATAAATAAATCATCCTATTTGCAACATTCTCATTTTCAGGAAAATCAAAACCCTCCCTAATTAACAATTCATGGAGACGCGAAGACTCAAACCCATCTCTCTGCGGAAGAATAGTCCCTGCAAATGCTCCCACTTTCTCAGCAAGACGCTCATTGTATTCTAAATCAGCACCCTCAAACAATCCCGCAGCAATATAAACAGTAGGTCTTTGCATTTTTAAAACCTAAAGAAATCTAAATTTCCCCCGCTCCTTGTTGTTCACGAAGATATCCCTGAAATTTTTCTGCTTCTCTTTGAGATACATCAAAAAGAACTAATTGTAGTCTACTCAAAGGTATTCTTTTTTCATCCATAACATAAGGAATCTGTGGAGCAACCATCTCAAAAATTTCCCTAAATCTTCTTGGACTAGCTCTTATTGAGTCGGAAAGTATTCCCCTGTCTAAAAAACCATAAACTCCATGTACTAAATTATAGGCGTTTTCTCCTCTCCTTGAAGAACCCACAATATATTCGTTTCCACCTTCTTGGAATTCTCCATTTGCTCCATATCTATAAATATCTACACAATCTATCTTAAATCCTTCAAATGTATCTAAAACATCTCCCATATTAGTTATAAAATACATTCCTTTAAAAATAAATATGTTCTTAGACATATATGATAAAACCTTTAGCTCAAAAAAAAGTCTGGGACAAAATAGCAAAAGAATGGCATGAATACAAAAAAATCCCTTCAAAACTTTCAGTTGAATTTCTAAATAAACAAAAAGGAAAGGTTCTTGATTTTGGATCAGGCTCAGGAAGACATCTTCAAAAAATAAAAAACGGGAAAATGTATCTAGTTGATTTCTCAAAAAACATGATTGAACTTGCTAAAGAAAAAGCAAAAGAAAATAAAATCCCCTCTGAAACAATTATCTCAGATATGACTAAAACCCCCTTTGAAAATAATTTCTTTGATTCTGCAATTTGCATTTCTGCATTACACTGCTTAAACAAAACTCAACAAAAAAAAGCAATTCAAGAATTGTATAGGATTCTAAAACCCGACGCAAACGCATTAATTGGAGTTTGGAACAAAAAATCAAAACGATTTAATAACCCAAAATCAAGTGAAAAATACATTAGTTGGACAGATAAAGGAAAAAGATATTATTACCTTTTTGAAGAAAACGAAATTCACGAACTATTTAAAAAAACAGGATTTGAAATTATTTCATCACACAATTCCGAGATGATGATGAATTTTATTGTAAAAAAATCCTTCCATCACAACCTTTAAAAACCAAAATTAACTAAATTTTTTAAGATGACTAAAGTAAGAGTTAAACTAAACAGCACAGACATAGAAACATTAAATTCTATTTGTAATCATATTAAGGAAATTGCTCAAAAAGCAGGAATAACCATAATTGGTCCAGTTCCCCTTCCAACAAAAAAATTAAAAGTTACAACTCGAAAATCTCCTTGTGGAGACGGAACAGCAACATTTGATAACTTTGAAATGCGAATTCACAAACGACTAATTGACCTTCCTGCAAACGACAGAATTTTACACAGCATTATGAAATTGCGAATTCCAAAGTCAGTTAATATCAAAATAGAAATGAAGGATTAATTCTAATGACTTACCTAAACTATAGACAAAGCAGATTAGGAGAAACCATACTTAAACCAGTTTTAGGATTTTTATTAGACATGCCTCCTCAAAACCCCTGTGCAATATTTAGAGAAACAATCGAGCAAATAAGAGACATTTGTGACGAAGAAGGATTAGAATACCCCACAGCAAGAGAATTAGAACAATACTTAAATCAATCAGGTAGAATTTTAAAAAACAGAGACGGAACATACACAATAACTCAAGAAACAAAAGATCAAATTAGAAGACATCCCGAAACAATTGGAATTGAAGACACAGAAATTTTAGTTGAGTTTTAAAGTATAGATTAAATCACCTATTTCTTTAAAAAAAGAAGTTTATTTTTTTATTTATGGGTAGAGGAAAATATATTGTGCTTGAAGGTCCGGAAGGGGGAGGAAAATCAACCCACTTAAGATTACTTGCTAAGTTTTTATCTAAAAAAGGATTAAACATCCTAACAACAAGAGAGCCCGGAGGAACAGAAATTGGAGAAGCAATTAGAAAATTAATCAAATTATTTCCAGGAGGATTCAGTCCTGAAGGGAACCTCTTAGCATTTGCAACCCAAAGAGCAGAACTATTTAATCAAAAAATAATTCCTTCCTTAGAACAGGGTATTTGGGTTATCTCCGATAGATCAAAATACTCCACAGAAGCCTATCAAGGAGCTGGAGAAGATATCCCTTTAGAAACAATTCAAATGGTCAATAACATTTCTTGCAGAGGAATTACTCCAGATTTAACTTTTATTTTAGATGTGCCAACTGAAGTAGGATTATTAAATGAAACAGAAAAAGATAACATCTCAGATAGAGCAAAGTCTTTTCATGAAAAAGTAAGAAATGCTTACTTAAACATTGCATCAAGAAATCCAGATTGTTCCCTCATTGATTACATTGAAGGAGATATTCCTGGCATGCAAAGTCAGATGCAGAGGATTCTCTGTGAAAGATGCTCATTAGATTACTAACTCTTAAAAACTCAAATACCTTAAATCCTCTATGAATTCAAAAATCAAAATCTTTTTAACTGTTGTTTTTATTCTAATTATACTATTAGGAATTTCAAAGTTTAAAATGTCAAACCCAAAAGTATTAATTAAAACAAATCTCGGAGAAATAGAAGTGGAACTCTATCCAGACAAAGCTCCAATAACTGTTGAAAACTTTCTGTCTTATGTAAAAGAAGGTACATATAAAGGAACAGTTTTTCACCGGGTGATAAAAGATTTCATGATTCAAGGCGGAGGATTCACTTCTGAAGGAGAAGAAAAACCAACAAAAGCTCCAATAAAATTAGAATCATCAAACAGACTTTCAAATAAAAAAGGGACCATTTCAATGGCACGAACAATGGTTGCAGATTCAGCAACAAACCAATTTTTCATAAACACAGTAGATAATAATTTTTTAGATTACAGCCCACAAAACGACGGCTATGCTGTTTTTGGAAAAGTTACTTCAGGAATGGAAATCGTAGAAAAAATAGAAGCTTCTAAAACAACAACAAAGTTGGGAATGAATGACTGGCCTGTTGAAGACATAGTAATAGAAAACATAGAAATTTTGGAGTGAGATGACATTCATAGACCTCCACAACCATATAGACGTTTACAAAGACTCTGAAATTAAAAAAATAATTTCGCGTGCAAGAGAAAAAGAAGTCAAAATAATTCTAACAAATAGCGTCGATAAAAAGTCAGGAGAAAGAATTTTAGAACTCTCTAAAGAATTTCAAGAAATAAAACCTTGTTTAGGAATTTATCCGGTTGAAGCAACTAAAATGTCAGAAAAGGAATTTCAAGAAAATTTAGAATTCATTGAAAAGAACAAGGGCAGTATCTACGCAGTTGGAGAAGTAGGTTTAGATTTAAAAGAAATTCCAACGATAAAAAAACAAAGCCAAAGGTTTGAAAAATTAATTCAATTATCTAAACAAATTAACAAACCCCTAATTGTTCATTGTAGAAAAGCTGAACAACAAACAATTGAAGTTCTTGAAAACCAAGATGCAAAAAAAGTAATTATTCATTGTTTTATGGGAAACATGAAACTTGTTGAAAGAATAATCTCAAATAAATGGTCCTTAACCATCCCAACATGTGTAAAACACTCTCAACACTTCCAAGAAATAATCAAAAAAGCCCCAATAAAACAATTATTCTGTGAAACAGATTCTCCTTTCTTACATCCAGATAAAGAAAGAAATAATGAACCTGTAAATGTCTTAGAAAGCTACAAAAAGATTTCAGAAATAAAAAATATTCCTCTTAAAGAAGTTGAAGATAACATTGAAGAAAATTTTAAAAGATTATTTTAACTTATTATAACACACTTCCCCATTCTTCTACAGACATTTCCTTTAAAGTACATCCTCCAACATCTCTAAACCTTTCTCCAAGAAGACCACTACTTTCGGGATTCAAGGAAGAACTTACATAAGCTCCTCTATCCATAGTTTTAATTGTTCCTTCTGTTTCTGCTCTTGGAGGAATATCAATTCCAACTCCCTTAAAAAATTTTGAACTAACATATTTAATCATCTTATGAAATTAAAGAATCAAAAGTTTATAAATTTTTCTTACTTTTCCCAATTTCCTCTTTAACAATATTTTTTACTTCATCTTTAGAAAACTTCTTTTTTCCCGAAAAAATGTCTCCTATTTTTTTACCGGCAAATACAAATTTAAGGAAAATTCCTGCAAATAAAAGTAAAATTCCTAATAAGAAAAATATTAAAAACACCTTCCAAGTTCCAGAAAAGAAAACCATCAAAATTTCCGATAAGAAACTAACATCTAAAACTCCTGCAACTCCCACCATCCCCAAGATCAATCCTGAAACTAAATTGATTGCAAATTCTATTTTATAAAAAATAAAAGATTCTACAAAAAACAAAGCACCAAAAAGAACAAAAAAGTTAGATTTATCTTCAACAAATAAAAATCCCAACCCTAAAAAGATTAACAAACTAAACAAAGAATAATAAAACATAGACCTCCAATAATCTTTAGCAAATTGGGACACTAAAAAAAACGGCAATTTCTCAGTTGCAAAACACTCCCAATAACCGCAAGAATATTCTTTAAAATAAATATTCTCCACAGTATAACCTATTGCATAATCGTAAATCGCCTCTTCTCCTTGGGAAATAGTCTCACACGGGATTGCTAATGTAAATGTCTCGTAATTAAAAACATAATCAGAATTTTCAACACAATATAAATTCATCGAAGGTAACAGCTCAGTAATCTTAGCACTAATTCCCGACTGAGAAATCAAACTTACAACAACCTCATTAATCTTCGTCTGAACATTAGAATAATCCAAGGAACCCTGAATTGTAAAAAATAAACCAAGCATAAAAATATTAATTAAAACTAAAAATACAATTAAAATCAAACCACTTTTTCTAATCAAACCCATCTTAAAAAAAAGAAAGAGGGGTTTTTAATTCTTACTACATTCTTTCTAATCTTTCAATTCTCTTTTCAATAGGAGGATGAGTGCTCCCCATTCCCCTAAAAGGATTTGCAAAAAACAAAGGCGCAATCGCCTGATTAATCCTTTTCTCCTCTGAATTATTTTTAATTTTTTTCAAAGCTCCAATCAACCCATTGGGATAACGTGTAAACTTTACTGCAGTTGCATCTGAACTAAATTCCCGTTTTCTTGAAATAGAAAGTGAAATAAAATAAACCATAATCGGAGCAACAATTGCTAAAACAATTCCAATTAAAATAAAAATTCCTGATTTTTTATCATCCCTATTTCGAAACCACAAACTTCGCAAAAAAATCTGTGAAATAATAGAAACCATCCCAACCATCACAGCAATTAGAGTCATATACCTAATATCATAGTTTGCAATATGTCCTAATTCATGTGCAAGTACCCCTTCTAACTCTCTTCTATCTAATTTCTCTAAAGCCCCGGTTGTAACACAAACCACTGCATTTTCGGGGTTTCTACCCGAAGCAAAAGCATTTATTGAATCAGACTTCATAACATAAAGTTTTGGCAAAGGCAAACCCGAAGCCAAACAAAGCCCCTCAACCAAATCAGGAAACTGTTGATAAACCTCCCCGCTCGCCACTTTAGCCCCAACACTCGCCAAAGCAATTTTATCTGAATTATAAAAATTAATCAAAATATAAGAAATAGAAAAAACCGTAGAAAAAATCATCACAATAAAAAAATAACCTGGTTCAAGTGCAAGAGAAATAACATAACCTAAAACTACCAAAACTAAAAAGACCCCCCCCATTAAAAAAAATGACTTCCACTTATTTTTTGAAATCTCATCATTAAAATCAATTCTTTCCATATAAATAAAATATTTAGAATATTAATAAACTTATCGCGAATTAAAATTCCACCTTAACACTCTTTTTTTCTGCTTCAGAGATTTGTAAATATTCTTTAAACTTTTTTCCATAAATATTCACAAACATGTTTCCTGGAAAAGTTTTATACAAATTATTATAACGTAGAATTGAATCATTATAATACTGTCGAGCATAAGCAACTTTATCCTCTGTTGCAACAAGTTCTCTTTGAAGTTCTGCAAAGTTCTTATTTGATTTTAGATTAGGATAATTTTCTGCAAGTGCAAAAATTGTCTTTAAGGTTGACTCTAATTTCCCGTTTGCTTTAACTTTGGCATCAGTTGTCTTAGCAGAAACCAACTCTTTCCTGGCTTGAGTAACTGCCCGAATAATTCCTTCTTCATGTTTTACAACTTTTTTGACAACAGAAACCAAATTCGGAATTAAATCAGCTCGCCTTTTTAATTGAACATTAATCTGAGACAAAGAATTATCAACCCTATTTTCTAAAATATTAAACTTATTAAAATAAATAAAAAAACACAAAGCTACTATTAAAATCACCCCACTGATTATCCAAATTATCATAGAAATAAATACAAAATGGAATTTATAAACTTAATGTTAAATTTATAAAGTTAAATTATTTATTTGGAGTATGGTATCTATAAACAAAGAGAAGTGTATTGGATGCGGTCTTTGCGTGAGCATTTGCTCTGAAGGGTTTGAACTTGGAGATGATGGAAAAGCAAAGATAAAAAACAAAAATGCAAAATGTATCCAAGAAACAAAAAATCAATGTCCAGTTAATGCAATCGAATAAAATGGCACTTAAAGTAAACAAATCAACAAGTGTAGTTAGCTTTCCAATTGTAAAATGGTTTTCTGAACTAAACAAAGATTCAGTCGAAACAGCAGGAGGAAAAGGAGCAAACCTCGCGGAAATATACAACTTAGGAGTTCAAGTTCCACCAGGATTTGTAGTAACTGCAAAAGCTTACAAGTATTTTTTAGAAAAAGCAGGAATTAGCAATAAAATTTCAGACTTATTAAAAGGGCTAAACTATGAAGACACGAAACAACTTCAAGAAACAACAGAGAATATCAGAAAAATTATTTTAGAGGCTCAATTTCCAAAAGATATGGAAGAGGAAATTCTTGAATCTTATGAAAACCTCGACACAAAAGAATTTGAAATTCAAGCAGGAAGTGCCCTTGACATATTAAAGAATTCATCAGAACCAATTTTTGTAGCAGTTCGAAGTTCTGCAACTGCAGAAGATTTAGCAGACGCGAGCTTTGCAGGACAACAAGATTCTTTTGTAAATATTAAAGGAAAAAACCAACTTTTAGATGCAATCAAAAAATGTTTTGCTTCGCTGTACAATGCAAGAGCAACATATTACAGAAATAAAAAAGGATTCAGCCACGATAAAACAAGCCTCGCGGTAGTTGTACAAAAAATGGTTGACTCAAAAAAATCAGGGGTGATGTTTTCAAAAGATCCTTCAAACACTTCAGACAACATTATCATCGAAGCAGTTTGGGGATTAGGAGAAGGAATTGTTTCAGGAAGTATAACTCCAGATAAATATGTCTTAAATCAAAATTTAGAAATCAAAGAAGAAAAAATATCAAATAAAAAGATTGCAATAACTCGAGATTCTTCTGGAAATAAATCAGTAATTAAATTAAGTTCAGAAAGAGCAAACATGCAAGTTCTTAAAACCCACGAAATAAAAAAATTAGGAGAAGTTGCACTTAAATTAGAAGATCATTACAAAAAACCACAAGACATTGAATTTGCAATTGAAGGCGAAGAGATATTTATTGTCCAAACAAGACCAATTACAACTCTAAAAGAAGAGAAAACCCATTCAAATAAAGAAATAAATCAAGAACCGATTTTGGAAGGAATCTCTGCTTCACCTGGAATAGCTTCGGGAAAAATAAAAATAGTAGAATCCTTAGAAGACTTACAAAAAGTAGTAGAAGGGGATGTTTTAGTTACAAAAATGACAAATCCCGACATGGTTATGACTATGCAAAAAGCTTCAGCAATTGTAACAGATGAGGGAGGAATGACTTCACACGCAGCAATCGTCTCACGAGAGATGGGAATTCCTGCAATCGTCGGAACAGATTCAGCAACAACAATCCTAAAAGAAGGAGAGATAATAACTGTCGACGGATATACTGGAAAGATTTACAAAGGAAGATTAGCTGAATCAGCAAAGAAAGAAGTTTTAGGAATAGAAAAATCAACTAAAACAAAAATAAAAGTAATTGTAGACCTTCCTACTTTTGCAGAAAGAGCTTCAAAATCAGGAATTCAAGAAGTGGGCTTAACAAGAATAGAAGGTATCATTGCAGAATCAGGAAAACATCCAGAATATTATCTAAAACAAAATAAAATCTCAGATTATGAGGAAACCATATTCAATGGAGTAAACCAAATTGCAAATTATTTCAACAAACTTTGGGTCCGAACTTCAGATATAAGAAGCGACGAATATCAAAATCTCGAAGGTGCACCTAAAGAAAAAGAAGCGAATCCAATGTTAGGGATGCATGGAATCCGATATAGTTTAAAAAATCCTGAAATTTTAAAAGCAGAATTAAATGCCCTAAAAAAAGTTTCTAATTCAGGTAAAAAAATAGGAATTCTAATGCCCCAAGTTATCTCTGTTGAAGAGGTGAGAAAGGTTAAAGAAATATTAAAAGAAATAGAATTCTCCGAATGTGAGGTTGGAGTAATGGTAGAAACCCCTGCAGCAGTACAAATAATAAAAGAACTTTGTGAGGAGGGAATTGATTTCATCTCATTTGGAACAAACGATTTAACTCAATATATCCTAGCAGTAGATAGAGGAAATGAAGAAGTTCAAGAATATTTTAATGAAATGCATCCTGCAGTTTTGTATCAATTAGGATTTGTAATTAGAATCTGCAAACGATTTGGAGTTGAAACAAGTATCTGTGGACAATCAGGAAGCAAAAAAGAGATGGTAGAATATTTAGTTAAACAGGGGATAGACAGCATTAGTGTAAATGCGGATATGGCAAAAGAAATTTCAGATTATGTGTCTGATTTAGAAAAATCAAAAGAAACTTCTGATGGGCCGAGTATTCTGGAATAAACTCTAAAAATAAACATTTTTAAACATCCCTAGTTTTAATATAACATGGTTAAAAAAAGGGTTAGAAAAAAAACAAGCAAAAATCCAAGACAAAAAAGAAGTTCTTCTGATGAAGTTGAAAAATTAAGACAAGACACAACTCAGAAAATCCTCACAGAAAATTTTATTGCACTACAAAAAGTTATGACAAATCTGGCAGTTAAATTTGAAGATCTAACAGAAAGAATAAATAAATTATTAGATGTTTTTGAAATCTCCGCAAAATCCCTCGCTGAAAAAAACTTAGACACCGTCGAATCAACTGCAAATAAAGAAGTTCTAGAAAAAATAGAATCTATAATTGAACAAAACAAAGTTATTGCAAGAGGAGTAAGTTTACTTTATGAAAAACCAATAATTCGAGAAAATATCCCCTCACCACAAATGCCTCGAAATCCCCCAAT
>CAZUQL010000007.1:0-23169 GCA_964622565.1 Candidatus Woesearchaeota archaeon
GAGATTTAATATGAATCCTCCCCCGAGTGCAAAAAATCCTTTAATCTTCTCTCGAATTTCTCGTTTATCAAACAAAAGGTACAATCCAAATCCCCCTAAAATAAAATATCCTGTTTGTTTACTATACAGCAAAAGTGCAGAACAGAATAAGACTATAAAGAACCATTTAATGTCCATTTTAATTTCTTTTTCAAAAATATAAAATAAACAAAGCGTAAAAAAGAGGACAAGCATTTCTAACATAATTGTTGTTGATAATAGCAAGGAATAAACATTAAGGCTAAAAAGAGCAAGGAGTAGGGTCCTTCCCCCATTATTTAGATCCATTAACGGAATTATTTTAAGAAATATTATCAAAGAGAGTACAAAAAATATGAATGGAACAACTTTCCAAGAAATTTCAAGGAGATAACCTCTAAGAAAGAGGGTTGGAAGTGAGTTTAAAATCATTAATAATGGAGGAGTATAAAAACTAAAATCTCCTCGAAGAACTGAAAAAGTGTTTGGAACAAATCTAGCGAGTGGATCAGCCCACATAGAGATGGGATTAAGAAAAAGAAGGAAACCCCTGACTAATAATGAAACTAATATAATAATCAAACTTATTTTTTGTATTTTGAGCTCCATGTTTCATACAGATTTATTTAATTTAAAAACTTAATTAAGGTAAAGTTTAATAGTCTATTTCCTTTATTTTGTTTATGGACAATATAAAAGTATGGAACTCCCAATCCGCAGATTGGCAGAAAAATTTGCTTTATCCTAATGAAAACTTGTTTATTCAATGGATCAAAAAGATAGCAAAAAAGTCAGATAAAATCCTCGATCAAGGAACAGGCGTCGGACAATATGCCTTTTCAGTTTATCGACAAGGATTTCAAAATGTTGTTGGAATGGATTTTTCTTCAGAGCTTTTAGAACAAGCAAATGAAAATGCTAAAAAATTAGGTTACAAAATAAAATTTGTGAAGGGGGATATTAGAAAAATGCCATTTAAAGATTCAGAGTTCAAAATTATAATCTCCGGGGGGATAGTAGAACATGTCCCTGAAACTGAAACCACCATCGGAGAACTGTCTCGCGTGTTGAAGAACCAAGGATGGCTCTTGATTCATGTACCCTATAAATATTCTCTATTTACTTTATTAAAAAAAACCCAACAATTTTTAGGAATCTGGAAATGTGGATATGAAAAATCTTTCTCAAAAAAATACTTTAAAAAATTATTAAATAAAAATAAGTTTCAAATAAAAGATTTTTCAATTAACCGCCTCAAACCGGGCAAACACAAAATTCTCGGAGGGATATTTTCATTAATCGATTTCCCCCTTTATCACATTGGTATCGGCGGACATCATATGTCTTTTTTATGTAAGAAATTAGATTAATTGTTTCATATTTTTAATCTCGATCTTTTTTTCTTTCCTTAATTGAACCAATCTACTTAAAATTAAGTCTAGATTCTTCATGTTTTTCCAAGTAAAATCATGCATCGCCAGGCAATAAACTTTATTCTCATATAGATTTGAAGATATCTCATTAATGATTTCCTTTACTTTGGAATGAGGGGAGGTTCCTTCAATATAGTTAGAGATCCATACGAAATTTAATTTATCTTTTTTAAAAAGAGGAGCAATCCTAAATTCCTTTCTCTGAAAATCTAAATTATTTTTTCCACTGTAAGCAACTATCTTTATCCCTTTTTTGATTAAACAATCAATAAGCTTGTCTGGTTGAGTTTCTTCTTCAACCATATTCCATGGACCTTGATATGAAACAGGCCTTACTCCAATATCTGCACAAGCTTGAATACCAGAACTTAAACTTTTTTCAATAAATTCTTTTGTTTCTAATAAATATGCTTCATGAGAAAATGCGTGTAATCCAAAATCAAAAAGCCTATTTCTCTTTTCTTCTTCAATTATATCTCCCAAATACTTTCCCGGAAACTTTTTATAATCTCCTTCCTGATCCCAATAATACCAATCTTTCTTGAAGTTATAAAACCATTTTACAGTGGGTTTTTCTTCATTATAGTGTGGCCACCCTTGACACTTTTTTAAATATAAATGTCCAACGGTATTAAATGTTGCAGGAATATTATACTGTTTAAATTTTTTTATCAAATTTTTAAATCCATTTCTACTTGGCCAAGGATACCTATAGAGAATTCCCCTTAGTTTATTTAACTTCCATTTTATTAATCGCACCCAACTTTTGCAGATATAAGGAGAGGGGATATTATAGTAAAAATCTGCTTCATTATCTACAATTAAACAAACTTTTAACATGAAATTTCTTCCTTTAAAATTTTTAAATAATTCTTGAATAACCCTTGAAATCTAAATTCTCTATTTACTTTATTAAACCCTTTTTCTCCAAGAGATCTTCTGAGTTTTGGGTCTTCTAGAAATTCATTAATTTTTTCTGCTAAGCTCCGTTCATCATTTGGTTCGACTAAACACCGAACAGAAGGAACAATCTCTTTTAATCCCCCCCTGTTTGTAGTTATCACTGGAACTTTCTGAGACATCGCTTCAATTACAGTGGTTCCTAAGGCTTCTCTTTTGCTGGGGAGGATAAATAAATCACAATTATGATATTCTCTCATTTTTTCTTCAAATCCCAAAAACCCTAACCATTTAACTTTATTTTTCACTCCCAATCTTCTTGCGAGCCTTTTACACTCTTTACTATATTCTGTCTCTTTTCCTGCTATTCTAAGTGTAACATTCTTTTTGATTAATGGAAGGGCTCGAATCAATATGTCTATATTTTTAATCGGAATGTGGCCCCCAACGAAAAGAAGAGAATACCCCTTAGAGCTTTTTCTTTTGCTTTTTTTAAAACTAAAGTATTTCTCTTCAAGGCTGAATGGAAGCAACCCTACCTTAGGATTATATTTTTTTATCCATGCTTTCTCTTCGTTTGTCTCTGCAAAACAATAATCTGCTTTCCTTAGTGCTTCTTTTCCCCATAAGTTATTTGCAATTGAAAATAATGCCCTTCCAAGAAGTTTTCTAGGATGAAGAGGATAAAAAGGAGATACAAACATTTTAGAATTTTTTCTATCTAGAAAAAACATGTGAGGATGGGCATATCCTCCAAAAAAGTGAATTAAATCATAACCCTCATTTTTAGGAAACCACAATCGAGCAAATTTTCCAATTGAAAAAAAGCTGCGAAATCTTCTTATTTGAATTCCAGATTTTTCTTCCCCATCCCTTTCCCCTTCTTTCATTGAATCACTACACAAAACACTTACATCAAATCCTTCTTTACTTAATGCCTTTGCTACTTTATGTGCAATTCCTTCTGAACCGGTAACCTTGAAGATCGGAACAACTATTGCAATTTTAGTTTGATATTTCATTTTTTATTTTTTTTTCAATAAACTTAATCAATCTTACTGAAGGGGGCTCAATAAAATAACTTCTATACCCTACTTTATCTTTCAGACTTGCTCGCCCTCCCTTAAATCTTGCGACTTGTCTTATACCCTCATAATAAGGAATTAATTTGATATACTTAAAATTTTTTGATTTTATAAAATAAACTAAATCATACACTAAAAATTTAAAGAGGTTCCAGATGAAATAACTGATTTTTCCGTCTTTTGAATTAAACAACCTAGCCATAGTATATCCTCTCCCATACCAACGCCGATATGTATTCTTTGCAGAGAAGTCATGACTATGATAGACCCTTGCAGCAGAGCAATACCCAATATTAAATCCTCTTTGTACCATCTCTTTCTCCCAAAGACCATCCTCTTCTGAATTAACCTCCTCATTAAATGGATATTTTTGCAGGGTCTTTTTTTGGATTATACTATTTGCATTAGAAAAAGTTCCTTTCTCTCCATCGGGAAACCACCTCCATAACTCTACTTCTTCAAAAGGATCAGTCCCTTTTAATGGAACTTGTTTTCCCCCCACTCCAACAAATTTGCTTCCTTGTATCTTATCATACAACTCTTTTAACCAACTATCATTTACGGGAATACAGTGAGCAGAAAGATTTACAATAAACTTCCCCTTGGAGTTTTCAACTCCAACATTTAGTGCTCCCCCCCAACTAAACCTTTCTCTCCATTTAAACAAATGAACTATCTTTTTAGTATATTTTTTTGCAATCCTCAAGGTATTATCTTCTGATCCCGAGTCAACAATTATAATCTCCACCCCCCTTGAAAATTTTTGAGATAAAATCTTTTTTAAAACTTTTTCAAGATGTTTTTCTTCATTTTTTGTTCGAATAATTATCGAAACTTCAATTTCGGAGGAGGGATTTACCTTCATTTTGTTTTGGATACCTTATATTTAATAAGTCACAGAGAGTTGGACACACATCAATTAAGTTTCCTTCTGAAATTTTTTTCTTTTTTAATCTAGGACCTGTAATGATACATAATCCTTTTTGATAATTTTCTTCTCTATAGCCATGCATCCCTCGTGGTTTTTTAAAATTAAAATAATCTGGATAAATCATCCCCCCTTTATTAATAGACCAGACTATCCCTCCATAATCTTTTTTATCTAATAATTTCCCCCCCTTCATTTTTTTGAATTCTTCTTTTAAAATACTTTCCGTCCCCTTATCTTTTGAGTTTATTCTGACTATGGTGGAATCTAAAAAAACGTCTATTTTATCTGGATTAATTTTGTGTCTCTTACATATTCCTTCAATTTTCTTTCCCATGTTTAGATACTCCTTCACTTCCAACATCCCATGGTCTCCGAGAAAGATTATATTGAATCCTACAAATCTTTTACTTATTGTTTGGAGATATCTATCTACCTTTTTTACTTCTTCTTTTATCTCTCTTGAACCCGGCCCAAATTTATGGCCCTTTCCATCTAACCCCCCAAAATAAGCAATATAAAATTTTTTTGTTTTACTCTTGTTTATCAAGTTTCTAAACCGAAATTCATCATCTCCTTGAATATAATTGTATTCTACAAAATTTTCTGTATCTACCTCTCTTTTATCTAATATGTCAAAGATAGATTCTACTTTAAATGCGCCCCCTTCAAAGTAACTCCTTTCTGCTTCAGTAGGTTTTATTTTGTTTAATACCTTGAAAGGGATGTTATAAATGAGGTATCTAAATCCAAAAAATTTTAAAATTCGTTCCAATCCCCGATGAATTAGTTTTTTGTTTGGAACTATTTTTTCGATTAGATTTGCTATATTCAAGAGGGGTTTAATCTTTTTGTAAGGGGATTCCTCTGAAAAGTTGAATTGAGTAAAATTTTTGTTCTTGTTTGGAGAAGTCCCAGTTAGAAATTCTGAAATCTCACAAAAACCCAAACTTGGTTTTATTTTTTTTACATATATTGATTTTTCTTTTAACCTAAACAAAAACGGGCTATTCTCTTTTGTTAGATAGTCCCATCGAAATGCGTCGATAACAACAAATAATGTTTTATTTTCCAATGAACTTTTCATGTGCTTCTAAAATCTCCCTCCTAAGATTATCTTCTTTACCTTTAAAAACTCTGCGACTCTTTTTTAAATACTCTAAGTCCCCCGTTTCCTCATACATTAGATAGTAAAACTCCCCAAATTTGATTCTCATCTCCTTAAAATATTTCAGGTTCTTATCTTTCAACACGCGATAAATAAAGTAACCCAAATTTTTTATTAAATATTTAAAATAATAATCATTGGGTTCTGAAAAACGATTTAATTTTTTACCTACTTTTAACATTACCCCCAAAAACTTTTTAGTCACCTCTTTTTTATCTTTTACACTTAACCAGTTTCCATTGGATAGTCCTACTTTTACTTTGGTGGCAAAATCAAACATCGCCCACTTTTCATATTTTTTTATTTTTTCTAACTTCTTTGAGTAGCTCACTTCATATTCCCCCCGCCAGATTAACTCTGCCTCTTCAATTGCAAGTATTGCTTTAACCATTTGTTGAAATCCATATTCTTCATGAGGGTCTTGAAAAAGGCACCATAGTCGCGTTAATAATAATTTTTCAGCAGAATCTAAGGGGATATCTTCCTTCTTATAATCAGGAATTTTATCTAACTCTTCATTCCCAAACAAACAGATTGAGCCATATTTTAAATCATAAATGTATTGATGTGCTTTTAGTCTCTTCATTCCCCCCACCATAATCGATTGTATGTCTACTTTTGTTTTTACCTCTTTTTTTATCCTTTTCTCTATTCTTTTTTTTGTTTTTACCTCAATTTTTTTCTTTAAGAACAAGTACAAATCATAATCATTAACAATTTCTATTTTTTTATTCTTAATCTTAACCAACCCCTCTCCTCTTCCAAAAGACCCCCCCAGATATACCGAGGAGATTTTTTCCGGTTCCTCCAAAAGGATAATCTTAACTATCTTTTTCAAATCTTGTTTGATCTTTTTATTAACTATCTTTGATTTTAATTTTGTATACATTTTGAAAAATCATCTTTAAAGAGTCTTTTCTTGCCTTTACTGTTTCTCTTAAAAATTTTAACTTCTTAGGATTTCTTATGATTCTATTTAACCAGAACAAGGGGAAAAATAAAAAAAAGTCTAAAATTATTCCTCCCAGTTTAGGATATTTAAAATGTTTGATAAAGTGATATGATCTGTTTCGTTGTTCAAAATATTCTTCATGGGCAGATGCCCTTTTTTCACTGATTAGGTGCCATGAAACCATTTTTGGGTTATAAAAAATTTGATACCCCCCATTCTTTATTCGAGTGCATAAATCTGTATCTTCTACATACAAGAAGAAATCTTCATCGAACAGCCCAACTCTTTTTAGCACACTTTTACGTAGAATTACTGCAGAGAAGGCAATATAATCACTCAGACCCTCTTTATCATTTAGATAATTGTGAAGTACAAATAAACCCGGAAGTATCTTTGCTCCTCCGAACCAAATTTTCTTAGTTCCCCCATAATAGATCTTTCCTCCTAACACTCCAATAAAACGATTGTTTTCCATGGTAGCTATGCCCCTCTTTATCCAATCCTTCTTTATGATTATATCATTATTTAACAAAACAATAAATTCTCCCTTTGATTTTTTTATCCCAATATTATTTCCTTCTGCAAACCCCCGATTATCCTTATTTTTTATTAATATTACCCCGGGATATTTCCTTAAAATTGCTAAGCTCCCGTCTGTTGAGTTATTATCTACTACTATTATTTCTACCTCGTCTTTAGGAAAATCGGACCTTCTTATGGAGTCCAAACTTTTCTTAAAAGTTCTTTTTCCATTATAATTCACTATGATTATAGATACTTTCGGATTCTTCATAAACCTAGAAATTAGCTTTGCTTTTAAATTTGTCTCTTCTCCACTATATTTTTAAACCCCCCATTTCTCTCCTTTTCATGAGAATATTATTTGTATACCCCAACATCATTGAGTCGCCTAAAGATATCTCAACAGGAATCGGAATGCTTTCCGCAGTTTGTAAACATGCAGGGCACAAAACTGAATTAATCGATACGACCTTTAATCTATCCAAATCAGATATTCTCAAAAAAGCAAAAAATTTCAGTCCAGACTTAATTGCATTTACTATTGCTACAAATGACTTTGAATACGCCACAGAAATTGCAACCCTCCTAAAAAAATTCCTAAATGTTCCAATTATTGCAGGGGGGTTTCACCCCACAATAGCACCAGAAGAAGTTATCTCTAAAAAGTGTTTTGACGCGATTTGTATTGGAGAAGCAGAAGAAGCTTTCTTAGAATTAATCCAAAAAACCAAAAACCAAAAACTTCCTTTGAAAATAAAAAACTTCTGGATAAAAGATTCTGATGGGAAGATCATAAAAAATTCATTAAGAAACCTTAACCAGAATTTAGATTCTTTACCTTATCCAGACAGAACGATTTTTGATTATGAAAAATACCTTAAATGGAACCACGGCACAGCTACGTTTATCTCCACAAGGGGTTGCCCCTTCCAATGTTCCTACTGCATCAACCCCCTCTTAGCAAAAAAATATTCTGGCAAGGGAAATTACATTCGATTCAGAAGCATAGACCATCTTTTTGGAGAAATAAAAGAAATCTTAAAAAATTATAAGGGTTTGATAAAAAATATTGAATTTTATGATGATACATTTACATTAGACGAAAAAAGAATAAATGAATTTTGTAAACGATATCCCTCTGAAATTGGAATTCCCTTTAACATCAATGCTAGAGTTAATTCAGTAAAACCCGGAATGTTTAAAGAGCTAAAAAAAGCAGGTTGCGTTCGAGTTTCGATTGGCCTTGAAGCAGGAGACGAAGAAATTCGAAACAACATTCTCAAACGAAGAATGTCTGACGAAGAGATTATCCAAACATTTCTCCAAGCAAAAAGAGCAGGACTTAAAGTTTATTCTTTTAATATGGTAGGAATTCCATTTGAAACAACAGACTCAATTCAGAGAACGATTAATCTTAACAAAATGTGCAAACCCGACTTTGTAGGTGTAAGTATTTTCAATGCATTTAAAGGAACAGAGATATACGACCTTTGTAAGAAAAAGAATTTATTAAAAGATAAATATTCTAAATCTTACTTTAGAGAATCGAATATTCATCATCCAAATTTTTCAGAACAAGAGTTGAGAAAAATTCGAAACAGCTTCGGATTTAATGTCTTTATTTCCTACAAACCCCTCCGAGCAATTGCAGATTTAGTTGATAGAAATTTATCACAGATAAATTCTTATATCCGAATTCGTTCGTTTCTAATAGATAAACTAAAACTCTTAAGATGATTTCAATAATTATTACCGCCTATAAGGAAGAGAAAACAATCTCCAAAGCAATTCAAGCTTTCTTAGATAATCCCCTAAGAATAGACTACGAACTTTTAGTTTTTGCTCCTGATGAACCAACTTTAAAAAAAGTAAGAGAGTTTGCTAAGAAGAACAAAAAAATAAGACCAATAAAAGATACTGGGAAGGGTAAACCTGCAGCACTTAATTTAGCATTCCAAAAATCTAAAGGAGAAATTTTAGTTCTTAGTGACGGAGATGTTTTTGTAGATAAAAATTCGTTAGTATCTTTATTAAAACCTTTTTTTGAATATTCAAATGTTGGAGCAGTTACAGGAAGACCCATTTCAATTAATTCAGAAAAAGAAATGTTAGGTTACTGGGGGAAAGTCCTTTTTAATATTGCACACGAGAGAAGATTAACTGCAATTAAAAGAAAGGAGAGAATTTTTTGCTCGGGCTATCTTTATGCGTTCAGGAAAAGTTTAATAAAAAAAATTCCTGAAAATTTACTTTCTGAGGACGGGTATATCAGCCATTTGATTTATGAAAAAAAATATAAAATTTCCTACGCACCTGAAGCAAGAGTTTATGTAAAATACCCCCAAAATTTTAAAGATTGGATAATTCAAAAAAAGAGAGGAATTGGAGGATACAACCAAATTAGAAAAATGATCGGCGCAAATATGCGTTCTTTTTCTCAAGAGTCATCAGGAGCATTTCAATTTTTAAAATATATCCATTCTCTAAGGCAATTTAATTGGACACTTCTTTTATTTTTTGCGCGCCTTTATTTATGGATCTTAATATTCTTGGATATTAACATTAAGCAAAAATCATTTAACGAGGTGTGGTTGAGGGTCGAGAGTACGAAATAACAATAAATAAAAACTCTTTTTTATTTCTTAATCCATGGATTTGAAAAAAAGCTGGAACAAATTTATCTCTGAAAAGCCAAACCAAATTTTTATTGGAATATTTATCTTAGGAATTTTACTGAGAATTTATTATTTTTGGTTGACAAGGTCTCAACCTCTTTGGTGGGACGAATCAGATTATATGGCTTACGCAAAAACACTTGCAGGAGTAGGAAATGTTCAGTGGGAGATTAGTCCGCAACACAATTCTTTTTTACCATTCTTAGTGGCACTTTTTTTTAAATTCGGTTTTTCAGAACCAGTTATCAAGTTTATTTTAGAGATAATCCCCTCGATAATTTTAATTTTTTTAACTTACAAAGTTCTTCTATTAATGTATAAAGATTCTAGAATCGCTTTAATTTCTAGTTTCTTAATCACTGTGTTTTGGAATGTTTTATTCAACTCTACTCGATTCCACTTAGGAATTCCCTCTATGCTTTTTGCTTTTTTAGGAATTTATGTTTTTTTTCAAGGTTATGAAAAAAGAGAAAAGATATTTGGAAAAATAAACCCCGATTGGGCAATTCCCCTCGCAGCTTTCTTAATGCTCGTTTCTTATTCTATTAGAAAAGGATACTTTCTCTTCGGAGTTTTCCTTTTTGTGTATATGTTCTCTACAAGAAACTTAAAAGACCTAATAAAAGATAAATACAACTGGATTGCATTGATTATTTCTGTAGTGACTTTATTTATCATTGAAAATTTTATTTTTACTTCTAAAATCACAAACGTGGCTAGCTCATATTATCATCCTGAAATATCATGGAGCCTAGACTCTTTTGGAGTCTTTGGTATTTATTTTAATTCACTTCAAAATACTATCCCTACAAATATTTTAACTTACTTTTTTTGGATCGGATTCTTACTCCTTTTAGGAGGATTTTTCTTTTATTTCTTAAGTCTTAAAAAGAACCTATCTTCTGAGTTAAAATCTGATTTCTTTAATTTAATTTCAATAATCCTCACTCTTGGATTTTTTATTTTTATTTTAAGGATAAATAATTCTTATTGGGGACATTTAGCTTACGATCCCCGTTGGTTTTTTCCTCTTTTGCTTGCTTCCCTTGCTTGTATTTCTAAGTCATTAATTTTACTTTCAGATTATCTCAGAAAATATCATAAACAATTAGGAATAATCTTAATCTTATTAGTTTTAGGAATTGGAGGATATACCCAGATTATTCATTCTGATTTAATCATCAAAAACAAAATCCCCTCTTATTCTGGAATTCGTGAAGCAGGATTATTCTTAAAAGGGATATCTTCTAAAGAAGACATTATAATTAGTGTTCCTGTCCCTCAAACTGCTTATTATTCTGAAAGGAATGTTCTCGGCCCAAATGGTTTTGTGAACAAGTCAAAAGAAGAAAATACTTTAGAAGATTTTCTTTTCCAGTTGAGAAAAAATCCAAATGTAAAATACATTGTAGTTTCTTTTTCAGAACCCAATAACCCTTCTTGGATGAGACTGGAGGATTCTGAATATCAACTTAACCCTCAAACAGGACAGTATGTTTTAACAAACTGGCAAATTCCCTTTATGGATACAAAGATCGATTTTGTGAATCAAGTGCAGGATATTAAGCAACAAAAAACCTATGGAGAGATTACATTCAAACTTTTAGAAATTAATCAGGATTGTTTTATCTATGAAATTTTGAGACAATAATACTTTCAAACACCTTATATCCATATATAAATTCTGTAATAAATGTCAGGGGTGCATGCATTAACCACGCAAACTGTCGTGTTTTATAAAACATTTTTATTGAAGTAATCAGATTTGGGAATATAAAACTAATCTCAAAGAGATTCTTAATAAATTCTTTTCTTTGAAGTTTATTCTTTGGAAAATATGAAAAACTTTTTTTCTCTGAAATATCAAATGTTCCCCCCCATTTCTTTTTTTTCTTTAAAAATTCCCAAAACCCCTCTATTGCAGAATGGTGGGTAGTCTCTTCGTTAGGAATAGCAAATTTATCAAACCCAGAATTTACCAACTTTGCAATGTTTTCTGTATCTTGAATATATCCCCCTAAAGAATCTAAAATCTGTTTATTATAGATAAAACAGTTCCCCCCTGTGATTATTAGATTTTCTTTTTTAATTTTTAAAATCCCATAATCTTCTTTTTTAATTATATCTAAATTATTCAATCTGATTATCCCATCAATACTTCTGTATGCAAGAAACGGGTCTGTTCCTTGAAGAGCAATATATTGATTTGTTAGAGTGTCTTTTTTTTCTAAATAAAGTTTGCACGCAATCCCAAATATTTCTTTTTCTTTTGAAAAGATGTTGATAAACCTTTCAAAAACTCGCGAAGATTTTAATTCATTATCTTGATCGATAATTAAAACAAATTCTCCTTGAGCCTTTTTCCATCCTAACCACTTCCCCTTACCATAACCCTCTGGAAGTTTATTCCTATTCTTAACTATTTTGATAAATGGATATTTTGCTTCAAATTCATTTAGTAATTTTAATGTTTCATTATTCGATCCCCCATCAATTAATAAAACTTCAATTTCATAATTCCTTTTTTGAACTAAGAGACTATTCACACACCGTTTAATCAATTTAGGGGAATTATATGTACAAATCAGAGCACTTAATTTTATTTTCTTTTTGATAACCATTTTAATATTGGAACCTTGTAGAAAGGTTTGAATTTATTATAGATGAAACTTTCGTCGACAAAACAATTTTCACACACTCCAACCCTCTTTTTGATTAGTTGTTTCCTAAAAGTTCTCGCTTTTTTATTATTCCATAATTTCATAAACGGCTCTCGGAATACATTTCCTAAAACTACTTCATTGTCACAATGAACATCACAAGGAACTAACCATCCGTCCCATGTAACACAAGGATTATACCAAGGATAAAAGCAAGGCTTGTCCCCCACTCTTGTTGAACTAGAATTAGGATTTTTTAGATAGTCTTCAATCCCCTCTAGATTCAATCTCAACTTTACTTGTTTTTTAATCCTGATCAAATCTTTTCTTAAACTTTCTAAGTCCTCTTTTTTCATTTCTCTTTTTAATTTATTTTTCACATCTCCAAAATCCATTGCAATTGTTCCATTTATCACATCTATTCCAACACTCTCTCCAAATTGGATAAATTTAATAAGATCTTTTACATTCTCTTTTTGTAAGACAAAAAATAAATGAATTTCTGTTTTACTCTTCTTTTTATTTCGATATTCAATTAACTTTTTCAAATTTTCAATAACTTGCTCAAATTTTGCGCCAACCCGGATAGATTCATAACTCTTTTTTGTGATTCCATCAATAGAAACAGAGATAAATGTTGGATCAGAGTCAATTAATTTTTTTATCCTCACTTCATCTAAAATTGTGGCGTTGGTGTCTAATTTGACCAAACTTCCATGCTTTCTAGCATACTGAATAATCTTAAATAGATCAGGATTAAACAAAGGCTCACCCAGCCCAGTAAGATTTAGGTACGGAACCCTTATTTCATCATAAACTTTTTTAAAATTCTCAAATCTCAAAACCCCCTTACTTCTTTTAATTCCTTTAGTTAATGGACACATGCTGCATTTTAAGTTACATATCGTAGAACTCTCGAATTTTATTTTAAAAGGTTTTCCTGTTCTTTCTCTAGACAAAAAAGCATAAACTCCATTTTCAATTATTCTTATTGGGCGTTTTAATAACTGTGCTATTGAAATATTCTCATAAATTGACATCTTTTATTTTCTCCTTAAAGTCAGTTAATCTAAGATTTAAATCTTTTTTCAATTCTTCTGAATCTACCTGGGTATCTTCATCAACTCCCTTTACTGATTCTACACTTACAATTGGAAAAATTTTAAAGATTCCAATACAGATAATCTTGGGAATGTGAAGTATAACTTTTTTTATCTTAAATCTTTTTTTACATAATTGGATAACCTCATTCAGACTTATTTTGCTCTTACCCCCAATTTCATAAACTTTATTTTTTGAATTTTTAGTGTTTAATATCTTAATTATTCCTTCCACCAAATCTGCAATGAATACCGGAGAGATTTTAGATTTTCCATCCCCAATTATTGGAATCACAAATGGGAAGTCTTTCAAACTTTGGCCTATAACCGAAAGATTGTCCAGACTGTAAACCATCGTTGGTCTAATGATAGTATATTCTATTCCAGAATTTTTTATTTCATCCTCAATTCTTAACTTTGTTTCTCCATAATTATCCTTAATCTTCCTTTTTACTGCCATAGAACTAACAAAAATAATTTTCTTTACTTTGTTTTCTCTACACGCTTTAATCAGATTTTGAGAATAATATAAACTTTCTTTTTCATTTCCCTTTATATGCGAGGTTGCTAAATGTAACACTACTGAAATTCCCTTTGTTGCTCTTTTTATTGATTCATCATCATTTAAGTCTCCTACAACATAATTTAAATTATTTTTTGGAATTTTGTCAACACTCCCCTTTCTGACAAAACAAAACACTTCATATCCAGTTATTTTCTTTTGAATGATCTCTCTCCCTAAAAATCCTGTCGCACCTGTAATTAATAATTTTTTCATCTTAACTTAATCATCTCTTGAAATTTATGAGTAAATCTATTGTTAAATACTGTTCGAATTGCTTTATTATACTGCCCCTCTCTAAGATAGAATAAAATTAAATTTAATGTATACTTGGTTTGTTCAATTAGATTAACTCTATAAAAATTTGAAAACAAAAACTTCGAAGGTACCCTTGAGATATTTACATCTTTTCCTAAAACTCCAAAGTTTGCCCATTCTTCTAAACTTTGTGGAAGGTTTGTGATCTTACCTTCTTTTAAACAAAGCTCAAAATAAGGTGTTGCAGGCATAGGTCGATAAAGTTGAATCAAATTTTCATCTGCAGGAATTTCTTTAATAAATTTTAAAGTTCGCTTTAATTCATTTTTTGTTTCTGTGGGGTGTCCGAAAATATATGCATTTGTTACAAAAACTCCTTGGCTTCTTAGTCTGCCTGCTATTTTTTTTGCATGTTGTAGGGTAATTATCTTACTATTCATCTTTTGTATTCTATCTGAACCTGATTCTACCCCAAATAAAATCCTTTTACAATTAAATTTTGAAATCATGTCAACCATCTCCTCATCAATCATGCTGTATCTTGTAGAAGTGTTCCACTTTAGGGAGGGGTTTTTTAATTTTTTTACCTCTTCACAAAATCTTCTTGCATAGTCTTTTGAAACTAAATGTAAGTCTTCTCCAACGTCGAGGTAATCAATTTTATTTTTTATTAAACCCTGTACAAATTTATATTCTTCTATTGCTCTTTCTGGGGGAGCGATTCTATATGGTCCAAGATAACAGTTTACATTTTTATTACTATTATGACAAAACCCACATTTGAAAACGCAACCCCTTGTTGTGCTTAAAGGAAGACTATTGTGGTTTTTATCTGGGAAATATTTATCAATATCTTCTAATAAGTCCCATGCAGGAAGAGGGAGATGTTCAAAATTCATAAACTTCTTTTGGGGAGGGAAAATCTTTATCTTTCCATCTTCCTTAATCCCTGCCCCTAGAACTTTTTTTATCTTTCCTTCAAGGTATTTAACTAGGTCATTAATTGTATATTCTCCTTCCCCAATACAAACTGCGTCAATATAAGGGTTCTCTAATGTTTGTTCAGGTAAAATTGTCGGGTGTGGCCCTCCCCAAATTATCTTTTTGCCCAAGAGCTTACCAATTTTACTTATTCTAATTGCTCTCAAAATTCCCGGACCAGTTAAGACCCTTAGCCCAATTATAGAAGGATTAAATTCTTTAATGTCCCTTTTAATTTGCTTCTCATCTAATCGGTTACCAGAATAGTCTTTTATCTTAACTTCGTGTTTATCTCGAATCGCAGAAGCAATATGTAACAGCCCAATTGGCGGAAATGAACAGATTTCTGTACCTGCTTCAATTAACATAATTTTGCTAGTTGCTTTCATAGGATTAGTTAATTAAAACCATTTAAAACATTTATTGTACTCAATTTCTTTTCAAATGTCCTGCCACCATGCCAATTCCATAAGAAAAATGAATTGTAAAATACAAAATTGGAAGGAGGAAAAACCCTGCTATATTCCTTGCTTTTTTAGAATCAATACCTGAAAAAATTAAACACAACAAAACATAAGCAATTAAGGGACTTATAAATATAAAACTAATTAAATATAAAATTGGGAGAAAAATTACATAAAGAGAGAAAAACATTGGAATTAAAAAAATAATTCGTGTTTCCCTCAAAATTCTACTTACTTTTGCTCGGGTAAACCCGTATTTTAACATCTGTTTTACGAAAAGATTATAAGAAGGTCGTCGTTTATGGTAAATTACTATCTTCGGAGAATAAGCTACTTTAAACCCCTTTTTTATTGCCCTCTGAATAAATTCTGAATCTTCTCCAGGAAATAAATCCAAATTAAATCCCCCAATTTTCTCAAAAGAACTTTTCTTAACTACTAAATTTGCAGAAGTAACCGCTGTTTCATTTACTCCTATTTTTTCCTTTTTGCTCTCATATCTTTGATTTACTTTAAATCCCCCAAACCACGAACTTAATGCAATTCCTGAAATTTTCGCAAAGAATTTATCTTCTTCAGGAGTTAATTGCGGTCCCCCTATAATTTCAACATTTTGGTTTTTTCTTAAAAACTCATTTAAATTATTCAGATAGTTTTTATCTATAAACGCATCATCATCTAAAAAAACTAAAAATTCTCCTCTTGCCTCTCTTGACCCATTGTTCCGATTCTCTGACGCATTTTTTCCTGGCTTTACAATTACTTCAAATTGCTTTTTTGAAAAATCAAGGTCTTTTATACTTTCAAGTATCTCTGCATTTCTTCCAGGTGCAACAGGAATTATCAATGAAAACTTCATATTTATTTTCAGAAAAAAGAGTTTTTAAAACCAATGTTAGATTGCAACCTTTAATTTATCTGGGAGTTGATCATAAAATCTTACAACAAACTTAAAAGGGGAATATTTCAACCTCAACCTTACAACTGCAACAAACATCTTTAATGAAGTCCTGATTAAGTCTCTTTTTGATCCTTCCTGTTCTGCCCACTTAGTAGGAATTTCTTTTATCTTAAAACCACGACGGTGAATTTGGGATAATAAATCTACATCAAATGCCCATTTAGTTGTTCCCACATTTTTTATAACTTTTTTAATTACCTCTCTTTTGAAAAGTTTTGCTCCACATTGTGTATCTCGATAAGGTAGGACCATAATCCCTCTAACAACAAAATTAAACAAACTACTTTTCAAGTCTCCAATAAACGTTTTTCCAACAACCTCTGATTTTTTTAGATTTCTGCTTGCAATAATCCCCTCTGCTAATTTAATCCCCGTAATAAGTTTATAAAATTCTTCCGGAGGAGTAGCCATATCTGCATCAACAAACCCAATTAAATCATTTTTCCTGTTTAATGCATCTTTGAACCCCTCTAATATTGCAAATCCCTTTCCTCCCATTTTGAAATTCAAAAAACTTATTTCTTTAAACTTTTTTTGTGCTTCTTCTACAACCTCGGGAGTTTTATCTTTCGTATTGTTAATAACTACTAAAATTTCAAAATCTACCCCTTTAGATTTTAAATAAACACAATATTTTTCAAGAGTCTTCTTTATCCTCTTTTCTTCATTATATGCGGGAATTATTATACTGGTTTTCATTTTTTAAAAATAAGAAACTAAGTAAGAAGATTAAAACATTACCTATCATGAATGCGGTCATAAATTGTAAAAGGGTCTCGTGGAATAAGAATAATCCCCCCAACACCCCTACACTTAAAGCGACCATCCCCCACCGAAATCTAATCCCCTGAGTAGAAAGCCCGTACTGGAAAACAAGGTTTGATAATGATAACAAACTTGCGGAGATTCCTGCAATTCCAAGATAACTTGCAAACTCTAAATAATCTTTTCCATATAATAGGGAGATTATTACTTTTGGAATTAGGAAGTATAAAACTACTGCGATTAAACATAAACCCCCTACAGTTAGAAATGCTTGCCCAAAGATTTTTTTTGAATTTCTCTTTTTTTCATGGCTTTCAGAGGTGAGAGGAAACATTGATTTTCCAATCGACATTGTAGCAAAATAAATTATCCTCCCCATCATTGCTAAAACACTATACTGCCCGGCAATCTCTTCTGAGAAAAATCTTCGCGCGAGAATTACATCTATCCCTAAGATTAGTAAAATTGTAAACACCACTAAAAAATAATCTTTATTTTCCACTTCAAAATCTTTTAATGAAACTTTTTTTGGATTCTGATTTAGTATGGTCCTATTATAATAAATTCCAAGAACAAATCCTGCAAAAGTTCCAAAGATAACCGCCCCCATTGCCCCATAAACTCTAAATCCCAAGATAACTAAGATTACGGCTAAGATTATTTTTAAAACCCCTTCAACAACAAAGCTCATTCCCAATTCAAAAAACTTCTTTCTCCCCTGCAAAACCCCCTTAGCAATTGGAGACAATACCCCTATTAGTAAGAATAAGTTTGTAAGGATAATTAACCAATAGTTGATTCTTAGAAAGTTTGATAACCAGATAGATAATACCGCAAGAATTAAGAACCCTCCTCCTCCCCAAAGAATCCCCAAAAAACTTCCCCGCCTAATCAATCCCCCCAGACCTCTTAAATCTTTATTTTTGTTTAATTTTGAAGTGTATTTTGAAAAAAGATTTTGAATCGCTTCAGAAGGAATCGTTAAAATATACCCTAAAGACATTAACACAACTAAAATTCCATAATCTGCAGGCCCAAGCATACGCCCCATTAAAAAATGATAAACATAGTTTAGTGCATTAAACAGGTTCAACATTATAAAAAGAATTAAGCTTCCACGCGCAAATTCATTTGAAAAAATCTTTTTTAGCATTAGAATATAGAACTCCTAAATAAAAACAACCCTAGCAAAATAACTAAAATTTGAAAACCATTAATCAGCCAAACAACTTCTTCTTCATACACTTTTTTATTCTTCTTAAAATTCTTCAATAAAAAAATACTTAGGTGAGTTAAACCATATATTTTTTTGTAACGTAAGTCTAAACTATTGTCTTCATTAGGTTTCCCAAATGATTGTTTTTTTAATTTTCCTCTGCTCTTTAAGATTACCTCAATAATATAAGGAATAAAAAAGAACACCGCAATCTTTTCCATGTTACCTAAAATTGCAATTGTTCCAATGAGCGCACCCAACGGATAAGTCATTACATCTCCCGGAAAAACTTTTGCAGGATTTTGATTAAAAATATAAAATCCCCCTAACGAAGCGATCATAATCAGAAGAATTAAAGATAGCCAACTACTCCCCGTGAAGAAGCAAACCAAACTTAGTCCCCCTAAAAAAATCATTCCTTGACTAGCTTCCAACCCATTAAAACCAGCTAAAAAATTAAATGTAGAGGTAGTTCCAACAATCGCCAATGGAATTAAAAAAAGCGGAAACAACAACCCAACTTCAACTCCAAGAATTGTTGACTCCCCTGCATTAATTACTACAAGAGGAATCGAAGCGAAAATTAATAAGAGTAATCTAAATCTTTTAGAAAGCCCTCCCTTTGCCCAACCCAATATGTCATCGATAAATCCAATAATTAAAGCAAAAAAAACAGTGCACAAAAGGGCAAGAATTTTTGTAATATTGTCTACACTATTAAAATAGAATGTGATTATTGCAATATAAATTAAAACTCCTAAAACAAAAGAAATTGAAACTATAATCCCCCCTGAACCTGCAACATTCTTTGGAGTGTCGTACTTATTCATGTCTTCCCAAATCAAACCAATTGATTTTGCCTTCTGAATCCATCGCGGAATCCCAAATAAGGTAATTAAAAAACTAGCTAAAACAGGGAGTACTAATATCCATTCCATACAATTATAGAGAATGTTTATTTTTAAATCTTACAATTTCCAACTTATATAATCTGAAGCAACTGTACTTGTATACTCTTCTTTGAGAATTTCATCCCCCCTATAATTAATTTTCCAGATTTTTATTGGACCTTGAATTCCTCCGTAATAAACAAACTCTGGAACATTTAACCCTTGCTGTCTCAAACTTTCAACTACCAAACTATCCTCAGAATAAGCTAGTTCAAAGTTCGGGAAATTTTCTAAAACCCCATTTAATAAATATTCTTGAGACAAAAATCCCCGAATTAATCTTGGACTAATATATGCCATTGCTCCAATTTGATTAAGTGTTAATCCTCCTCCCGCATCAGATACTCGTGGAATTACAAAACCAACAGCATTAATTCCTGTTTGAAAGTCAATTAAATCCCCATTAATATAAATATATCTTAATTTCTCCACATATTGTTGCCCTTGATAAACAAAGATAATTGAAGGCTGTTTTATTACACTTTTGTCTGGCGAAAATGGAACTAAAATTCCTCCAACCCCTGCTTTTTGTGCAGGTAATAAAACTTTTACTCCGTCTTTTTCTATAATTACATCCTCATCAAGCGCAACGCCCCCATTATAAAGATAATTAACTGTGTCTTGTGTTTCTTGAGTATATCTATCGTCGAGAATTAAACTTCCAACCCACGAAAGTCTGTCATAATTTTCATCACTCCCAATACTTGAAAAAGCACCATACTTTGAAATGTCTGTTGAGTCGATTAAAAGATAATCTGCATCATGACTATACAAAAAGTCCAACGCATCTTTTTGATTCTCTCCTGTTAAAACATACCTTCCCATTAGATAATTCCAATATGCAATTGCGTTTCCCCCATCTAAAACCGTAGCCCTCTCTCCAATTGATTGTACCCAATATCCATAGTCCCACCAGTGAGCAAATACAGAATCTGCTGGAGTTTCTTCTCTTACCCACTTCATTGCCTTTTGCCATTGTTGATTATATGCAGAAGGAACAAAGTTGTATGCCTGAACCTTTATCTCCTTATAATATTGATAAAAGGAAAATAAGGTCAATAAAACAACAAGCCCCATTAAGACCATCCAGATTAATTTTTTGTTTTTATCTTTTGTTTTTATCCATTTTTCAATAAATAAGATATTCAAATAACCAATACTTATTGTTGAGATTGGACCTAAGACCATCACTAATCTAACAGCACTACGCGCACTCAAAATTCCAATTACCATTATAGAAAATACAAAAATATATTCAAATCTAATTTTCTTAAAAATTTCTCTATCTTCAAAATATAACTTTAATGCATATCCTGCAAAAATTATCAAAGACAAATAATAAAATGATTTACTAATAAAATTATCTCCATTAAAAATAGAGGAGGAAGAGTATCTCGAAAAAATGATTCCACTCAAAACAAGAACAAACAGAAGAGTTAAAATTATTCTTTGTTTTTTATTTATTTTTTTAACTGCTTCTAAAAATAAGAAAATTAAACCCGTAAAAAAAAGCCAAAACATAAGGGGTATATTCTTTAAATATGGTCCGAAATTTGTAACCCATTCTGTAAAATAAGGCTGTTGATTTTCTGCAACAGTAGTGTTCCATCTTCCTGTAATTGGATTAAAAATTGTTTGATGAACTGTTTTAATTTTTGCAATTAAATAAGAAGGACCTAAAAATAATAACGCTAAAATAAGAATAATCCCAAATGTAAAAATAATTGAGATTACTTTTCGTGGAATTTTAGACTTTGGAATTTTTTCCTTGATTTTTGTATTCCAAAATAAATAATCAAAACCAAATAAAACCAAATTAAAAAATCCAAATCCAGAAGAAATAGATGTCGCCATCATTAACAAGTCGTGTTTTCCTGAAAAAGCAGAAGTAATTATGATTGAGGAGATAATCCAGATTCCGTATGAAATATTTTTTCTTTTGTTTGTTTTTTCAAGTATAAATGCAATCAAAAATGCCAATGCAATAATAATGTAAACAAACATAACCCCTCCCCAAATCAACCCCAATAATGCTGTTGAAATTCCTGCTAAACCTGCCCAAACATAAGAAATTTTATTTTTTACTTTCCAAGATTTTAAGAAAAAGTAAAGGGATAAGAACATAAATAAAAATCCTGCTGATTCTTTTTCTGGAATTCCTGCAATTGTTCTTGAAAGAAAAACCGGCATAACAATCATTAAAAATGTAGAGACTAAGGAAATAAGATTCGCCCTGATTTTTGACTTTTTAGATTTCCTAATAAATATTTCCCTAACTAAAAGGAAAAATCCAAGAATTGTAAAAGCAAACATTATAACTGGAAATATTGCTCCTGCAAATTCAATATTTGTTCCGCTGTAAAAAATTTGAGAAATTTTATATGTACAAACAATTAAATAAGGAAGAACAAGGGTTTCAGTTGAAGTATCATATCCAAGAGGAACATTTCTCATCATATCAATTCTCGGAACAGAATCATTTGCAAGAACAGATTTTGAAGTTCTTAGAAAAAGCCATGGATCTAGATCAGGTCCAAGTGTCCAATTATTTGTTGTAATATCCCAAAGCCCTGGAGTTCCCCCGTGATCTTGCATAGGTAAACTTCTAATATAAACTCCTAAAATAACTGCAATAACTAAAAACCCAATCACCCAAAATTTAGTGTTGTTCAAAATTTTAATTGCTTTCTTTTTTACATCTTCTGCATTAAGTTCCTCTACCATTGATTTAATTCGAAAAAACCCTTAATAAACTTTATTAAAATAAAACAGGAGTTAGATAAACTTCAATTAATGCTGCAACAACTAAAAGAATAATTGCAACAAAGACTAATAATATTGAATTTTCTGCAACCCGCACAAATCTCTTACTTCTGAATTCATTTCTCATAATACTTACCCCTAAAATTCCCCCTGCTAACGCAGTTACAAAATAAGCCCCAATTTCAGGAAGCCCATGAATCATATACCTCGCAATTCCCATAGGAACTTGAATTAATTGGTACTTTGCAAAAATTCCAACTGCAACTGCAATTACACTAGCATTCCACGCAAGAATAAAAATCGCTCCTGCTCCAAAGATCAAAGAAAACAATAAAATAATCATCATTACTGAAATATTGTTTTGCAAAATTCCCAAAAGCGCTCCCCCACCAGTAATCGCCCCTGTTGCATGTTCTCCATTAACATTAAAGTAGGTTTCAAGCTGTGCATTAAATATATTTGAATCTTGCATAATAATATTCAAAAGAGAAAACGCAACAACAAATCCTAAAAACAACCATAAAAACGCAAAAACAGCGTCGCTATGAACTTTCCAAATTCCAAACAATCCTTCTATTTGTTCATCTTCCTTTTCTTCTCGTTTTATCATATAATACATAAATGGAAGCGCAAAGATAGTAGCAAAACTCACCACCATCCATCCTGAAAACTTAGACAGTGTTGCATCAGACATAAATAACCATTCAACAAGTAAAAACGACAACGAAGCATAAATTAGTCCAATAAAAAACATCTTCGACGGATTTTTATCTGCGCCCTTGGGATTAATTATCATCTCTAACATATT
>CAZUQL010000008.1:0-12630 GCA_964622565.1 Candidatus Woesearchaeota archaeon
TTGTGATATCTCTTCTTATGGAACTATTTATTGTGCTTCAGATGGAACTTGTTCTGATTTTGTTCCTTTTTCAACATCCTCTTCAGATAGTTCTTCTGATTACACTCCCTCAACAGACTCAGGCAGTCTGATTACTGCGACAGACCTTATTGATGCTTATAACTTGATGATTCTAATGCCAGAGTCTGCTTATGCAGAAGAATATCATGAACTTTATGATCTCTGGAGGCATCCTGTAACCACTGGTGTTGTCAACGATGCATATGAGCTTTATTATTACGGGATAATGGATATATACGAACTTAATGATATTCTCAAAGAATGGATTTCAAGTTAGAAGTGTTTAAAAGTTTGAGGAGTGTTGTTTATTCATGAAAAAAAAGAGTTTGATTTTATTTTTTGGAATTTTATTTTTAATTAATTTTGTTTCTTCTTGCGAGTCTTGTTTTAGTGATGAATGTGTTTACAATATTGTAGAAGATACTTCGGGGGAGGTTTGTGGGGTTGTTGGAGAAGATTATGGAACTTTTGGATTTGTTGGTTGTGTGGAGGGATGTAAAGTTGATATTCATCAAGATGGAATTGATTGTGATCGAGATGGATTTGCTCGGGGGGGAACAAGTTGTGGGGGATTAGCAGATTGTGATGATTTTGATGATTCTGTTCATCCTGGAATTTCTGAAGTTTGTGGAAATTGTAAGGATGATAATTGTAATGGTTTAATTGATTGTGGTGAGGCTTCTTGTAATCTTCAAACTTGTTGTGAAGGCTGTTTTGTAGGGGATATTGGGGGATTATCTTTTTCTCCTCCAACTATTTGTGAAACTGGAACTTGTTTAAGAAACACCTGTGGATTATCTTGTGATTCTGTTTATGATGAACCAGTTAATTGTCCTATTGGGGAGGAGGGTTGTTGCCCGGATAATTCTCTTTGTTGTGATAATCCTGATTCAGATACTCCTGCAACTTGTTGTGATAAAGAAACTCAAAAATGTTTTTTAGGAAAAGTTCCACTAAAAAAATTTAATTTATGTGCTGATTTAATTTGTCCGGACGAAACATATCATCTATGTTCAGGAGGGGGTAAGAAATCAACTTGTTGTAAAAGCGAAGATTCTTGCACACCTGAAGATAGGACTAAAGGAATATGTGGGGATAATTGTAATACTAAATTCCTCATTAATTTTTTTATTTGTTCAATGGAGGGTGAATGTCCTGGAGATTACATAAAAAAAACTTGTGCTTTAAATTCTGTTTGTTGCCATAAGACTAATGAGGTTCCAATGAGTAATCTTGGTTTTTGTTCTTGTAAGCGAATTGCATGTGATACTGAAGACGAAACACTTTGTAGTGGAAAAAAAGATTATGAAGATAAATTTAATGTTTGTTGCGGAACAGGGGAAGTTTGTTTTCATGATACAGATGGTTTTCCTCGTTGTGTTACGCCTAGTGAAACCTTAACCAGCCTTTCTTTATCTCCTGATGAAGAGGTTAAATCTTCTCTCACTTCATTATTAATTTTGGAGTCTACTTCTCTTGAATCTGTTTTTTATTTTTATAGTCTATCTGAAGAGGATGTTTCTTTGTACGTCCTTATGGAAGAAGTCAAAGAATGGATTAGCAATTAGGAAGAATTTCTTGTCTTTCGATTAAGCAGTTTGAGTTTTCTAAGTTTACTTCAATAAATCCCTCTGAAAATAATTCTCCTAGATCTAATTGAAAAATGTAATCAACTTCTCCTTGTTCTAGAATTTTACATTCGTCCCCATATTCTGTTTTTGTAGTCCGAATGTCTAAACATCTTTTATTATTTTTTAATTCAAATAATGCGGCGTCTTTTTCATTTACAAATCCAAAAAATATTGAGTTTATTTTTTGAGTAGGATTGACTTTTAGTGAAACAAGTATTTCTTCTTGGTTAAGCTGGCAAATTTTTTTGACTATCAACTCTGAGTTTAGTTGAAAATTTTTACATTCAATTTCTTGTTGTGAATAATTTACAATTTTAGTGAGAGTGAGAGATACAATTGTTAAAAGAGTTAATGCTACGAGGACAATTAAGAGAGTTGCAATTACTGGAGTGAATGCCTTTGAATTCATTTTATCCTACAAGAAGTTGCTCCGATTGTTTTTATATTTGCTTCAAATATCTTTGAGTCTTCTTTGTATATTTCTAATCTGTCTCCATTCAGATATGGGGCTGTGATTACAAAGTCTGTTTCTTGAAGAAGAATCATTCCCCCTTCTAAGTCTGACTCTGTTTCTCCGTCGATAAATAAGTTGTTTAAATTAAAACTATTGGAATAAGTTATTGTTTCTTTGTCTTTTAAAAACAGAGTATATTCTAAATTTTCATTATTGTTTAGATTCGAAAAGCAACCGGTTTCAAGAGTTTTATTGATTAATTCTAATTCTCCATTTGAATAATGAAATTCTAGAAAGAGGTATTCTTGTTCACAGGGATTTTCTTGCGCACTTTGAATAATTGTTCCGATTAACAAAATCAGTCCTGTAATTATTAATATCTTTTTTATCATTTGTATTCTTGAATTTTTTGGTTTATTAGTTCTTCGTTAAATTCTTCGAAGCTGTTGCTTTTTAGAGTTCGCATTATTGAGGCATATGATGAACGAGAATAATCTGATTCAGAACAGCCCTGGAAGCAATTTCCTATGCCGTTGAAGTTTTCACAATTGGATTTACAATTTTTTGACCCAAACGGGATATTCGCGGGAATGTATTCATCTGCGAGGTTCGCAAATACGTGCCCAAATTCATGAACAATTACAGTGGGTGCGAGAGCAGAATTAATACTCATGACATTTAAGTACGCAGAACTTCTTATTGAGGGATCTTTTTTAGAGATAACTGCGATAAAATCGTTTGGGCATGCGCTGGATTTTTTAATTAACTCTCGAGAGTAACATAAAATTGCAGAGTATTTTAGTTCACATTCTATTTGCGTGTTGATGTAATAAAAGTTAAATTTTTCTTTATTTTCTGAAAAAGGAGGAGTGCTTAATATTTCATTGATATAAGTATTTAATTCTTCTTTTCCTATTCCGTCTGTAAAAAATACAATATTGATGTTTTCTTCAGGGATTCCAGATTCGATTAATGTTTGACAATTTAATTCAGAATAATTGGGATTGTTAAAATAATAAAAATAAAACAAAGTTCCAAGAGAAATCACGATTATTATTGTAGAGATTATTACTGCTTTTTTCATCTTTTTAAAACGGAAGGTTGATATAAAAACATTGTGAATTTTCATAGTTAATCTTAAATATAATCTTTTCTGGAGTTGTTAATGGAAAAAGTTTGTATTTTATCGGATAATGAGTTTACAAAATTTTTAGATTTGATTTCTCCCCCTTTGAAATTTTATTTGGATAAAGAGAATGTTCTTTTTAGAAACTTTGAGAATTTTAGTTTGGATTTTAAACGAGTGATTAGTTTTGATTCCTTGAGAAATAAATCTTTTTTTGAAAAGTTTACTCAATATTTAAATAAAGATTCTTGTTTTATTTTTTTTGATTCACTTTTATCCAATCCTTTAATTGAATTCCTTCTTTCTTACGGGGTTAGTAAGGAGAAGATTCTCATTTTAGGGGGAGACGGCTTTTTGAATTTAATAAATGATTTTTCTTCTGAAAATAAAATTCAGAAAATTTCTCTTAATTCAGTGTTAGAGGATATTGATAATATTGCAGATACTTTAATGGAGTTTACTCAACGAAGAGAGACATTTCTTTTTGTTAATTTTAATATTTTGGAAAGCTTTGAACTGGGAGGGTTAACTGCTCGGCAATTGATTTATCTTGTTCAGAGATTAAGTAAATTGAACAATCTAAAATTAGTTAATTTTGAAAATATTAACTCTGATGAAACTTTATTGAAGTTGGGGCTTAAATTGACTTTGGATTTAATTTAGATATGCTTTTAAATCTGTTTTTGTTTATGTTTTTATGAAATTATTCAATGGAAGTATCTTTGTTTTGATTTTATTTTTATTCAGTTTTAATTTTATTTTAGCAGAAGATTTAGATTATCCTGGTTATGATCCTTGTGATGGAATTGTTTGTGAGGGGAGATGCGATGTTTGTATTAATGGGGGGTGTTACGGGTGCAATCAAGGACCACGGTCTTCTTCTGGAGAGGGGGATTGTTGTTCTTATGACTCTTCTTCTGAAAGTTATTTTTGTTCAAGTGTTCAGGGTTGTGAAGGATGTTTTTTAAATGATTTTTCTGGAACAAGTGTTTTTGCCCTTCCAGGCGAATGTGGTGAACCGAATTTTCATGAATGTAGCCGATGTGTTACTGGACTTTGGATAACTGATAATTCTTGCGTTCCTTCAGGAGATTTTGGGCCGCCTTGTAAAATTTGTGATTTAGGAGAAGCTAAACTTTATGAAGATGGTTCTGTAAGTTGTACTCCTGGTGCTTCTACTCCTGGTTCAGGTTCAAATGTTTGTTGTGGGGGAAATTGTGTTTCAATAAATTCAAGGGAAGAAATGTGTTGCCCAACTCTCTCTACAAGTACTGAAGATGAATCTTTTTTTACCAGTGTTTACGGAATTGTTAGTAAAGAAGATGCTTATCATTGTGGTTCGTGTGATAACAACTGTAAGGCGGGTAGAACTGGAGATCCTTGTATAAATGAAGCAGAATTTTGTTTAAAGAGAAGCGGCTTTTTTTCTGCTTCTTATATTTGTGCTGAATGTAATGGGGGGAGGAATACTCCTTTAACTCATGAACAATGTGGTGGGACAAATTATCGTTGTTATCGTGGAGTTTGCCAAAAAACAGGAATTGGGGGTTTTGCATATTGTGCGGTGATCACTCTCCCTTCCTTAATTCTTGGACCTATTGTTGAAGCTTCTCCCCCTGCAATTAATGAACTTGTAAAAGGCGAACTCCCGAGATTTGTTTCTTCTCCTGAAGAATGGATTGTTACTTGTACAAGGATTACTCTGTTAGGAGGGGGAATTCCTGCTCCAATTGGAGGAATTTATGAGGCTTCTTGTGAAATTCACAGAAAATGTTGTTCTGAACCAAGTTCTTCTTGTACTGTGCCAACTTGTTCAGGAGGAGGGTTATAATGAATTTGAAATCTTTTTTTACATTTATACTTTTTATTTTATTTATCCAACTTTCTTTAGGAATGACTATTTTAGATTTTTTAGAGGATATGAGGGTAAATCCTGCTAATTATGAAGTAGTTTACGAATATCTTGAACCTGAAATTGTTTCAATATTACAAGATTTTTCTGAGGACAACGGGGTGGATTTTAGAACTGATGTTTCTGGAAATAAAAATTTTATAATCTTATATATCGATGTTCCTGAGGGTGTCGGTTTAGATTATGAACCTGTTGCAGAAAAATATGTTCCTCTTGCAGATTATGATTATTTAAAACTTTTCGAAGGAGAACAGAATTATTTGGGAATTCATATCCGGAGTGAGATTGTCTTAACCTTGAATTCATTTTTAGGTTATATCCAGGATAGTGAAAATACTCTTAATGCCCCTGAGATTTATTTTTTTAACGGAGAGATTGAAGAAGTTTCCCTGGTGGATTGTTCTTTTTTTGAAGATAATTCTATTTATGAAAAAGATACTTATGTTTTTCCATTTCAAACTTTTGAGGATTCTTGCTATGGCGAGGGGTTGTATGAGTTATCTTGTGTTGGGGGGAAGGTTGAAATGTCTTTGATAGACTGTGATTGCTTAAATGGTGTTTGTAAACATGAAGAGTCTTCTGTTCTTTTTGAATTGTTTGAGAGTGTAAGACTTTTTGTTGGGTCTGGAGAGATTTCTTTAGGGGAGTTGACAAGTAGGATGCTAGATTGGATTAAGGGTTAGTTGTGACTATTAAGTGACAAATAAGGAAAGATTTAAATACTTTGATTTCTCTGTTTTACTATGAAATATAAGTTACCTTTTAGGGAAGGATTAAGTTCGCTTATTTTAGCAGGAGTTTTATCTGGTTGTGTCAGTTCTAGGCCTAAGATTAATTATTTGCCTTTAGAGCAAGATTCAAGAAGAGTAGAAGAAGCTCAAGAAAAAGAAACTTTTTTAGATTCCGCCATAAGAGTTGTGCCTTCTGTTTTAGGAGATATTTTACTTTATTCAATTACTTCTTTTTAAAAATATAATAAAAAAAGTAAAGTAGGTTTTATATTATTATTGTATTCTGTAATATATATTTTACAATATATATATTTAAGTATATAGGTTTTAATTTTTCTCTTGATGGAGAATAAAAATAATTTTGGGAATTATAAGACTCAACAAATTCTACGCGTTGAGATTGGGGGGGGATTGGAGGGGTTGTGGAGAGGAGCTACTATTGCATTTAATTCTGCTCCTATTCCCGGGCTTCCTGGAATTAGTGTTTGGGCAAGTATGGATCATCGAAATGGTTCTTCTGCAACTGCCCAAAGAATTTATGATTATATTCATCAAAAAGCTCGATCTCAAGGAGCACTTTATCGTTTAGAGTCGAATGTTCCTTGTGATTTGGAAAAATTTGTGGAAGCACGTTCTCTTAAACCCCCTCAATAATTAATTTTATTTTTTCTGCTTTTTTTCCAAGAACTTTTTTAAGAGATTCAATTGGAGCATTTACAAAATTCTTTAGGGTTTTGAATTCTTTTAAAATTTCTTCTGATTTTTTAGGGCCGATTCCAGGAAATCCTTCTAGGATAAATCTCATTTGTTCTTTTTTGTTAAATGATTTTTTTGAAACATTTAAGGACATTTCCTTGTTTTGTTTTTTTGCGATGAGTGCAATAAAGTTTGCAGTATCTTTTGAATCTTTTGTGAATAAGAGAGGAATTTTATGTTTTAATACAATGGAGAGAAGAAACCCTCTTACTGAATTTGGATGAATTCCCCTGTATTCTTTGGAATTAGAATATACCTCTTGCTCATCAATTCCTTCTATAAGAATTAGTTTATTTTTATATTGTTTAAGATCTTCAATCTGCTTTAGTAAACGTTTATTTAACATTGAACCTAAAAAATCTGAAACAGTTTTTCTTTCTATTGCAACGTCCCTGACTATATAATCTGCAACTTTGAGTTCCTTAAATTCAACATTCAATCCAAGGTCGATTAGTTCTGAAGCAACAAGGGAATTTTTTTCTCTATAATCTACAACCACTTTAATTGGATTGATTATTTTCTTTTTTAATGGATTTGAAGAGAAGATATCTTGAATTCTTTTAATGTGAATTGTTTTCATTTTTGAATTTTTTCTCTGATTTAATCATATTGTTATAATTTTTACATTTTAAAAACTTACAGTGTGCGTTTCTCCATTTTGCAGCAGGGATATGACATTTTCCATCATTTACTTTTTTTCCAATAAAACGGAATGTATGAGGCATATAATGAGGAGGACAGAATCTTTTTTGGCTGCCATTCATAATCACTGATTAATATTTTAATTTCCTGAGAGTTTTTTCATCTTAGCTTTTGCTGTGTTTCACTTTTTAACTTTTCTTTTGAGTTTAATGTTTGTTTTACTGATTCAATTGATTTGTACATTTGTTTTTCTCTGCTTCTGGAGATATAGTAAAATGTTTCGTCGCGGGTTCCTTTTGTTACAAGGATGATTAATTTTCCTTTCATTAATCGTGCGGTTCTTCCTGCTCTTTGGATTTTCCTTATTGCTGAAGGAATTGGTTCGTAGAAAATTACTGCATTTACTTCGGGGATATCTAAACCCTCTTCGGCGATGGATGTTGCGCATAAAACATTGATGTCTCCTTCTGAGAATTCTTGAATTATTTTTTTCTGTTGCTTTTGATTCATTCCTGCCACCGCTTCCCCCTTTTTAGTTGCTTGTCCTACAAATACTCTTGATTTTATTCCTTCAAGTTCGTTTAAATTTTTTGAGATTATTGATGCGGTATCTCTAAACTGGGAAAATATTATTATTTTTAATTTTGAATTTTCTTTTTGTTCTTGAGATATAATCTTTGATATCTCTGCGAGTTTGGGATGCTCTCTTTTTTTGATTAAGAGCTCATTTGATTGCATATAAATAAAATTAAACTCTGGTTTTTGAACTAACTTTACCACGCCCTTACTTTGTTTTTTTGCTGCCTGGTCAAATATCTTTTTAAGATAATTGTTAAATCCCTTTAAGGTTTGAGTTTCAATTAATTCCATTGCGTGCTGAATTTTTATTGCTTGTGCGCATGCAGATGCTCCTAAAAAATAATTCCAATTTTTATTTCCTCTTGAGATTGTGGAACTTATTGTTTTTTGTAATTTTAATAATTCAGTTTTTGATGCAGGCCCAAATAGAACTTTTCTGAATCTTAATTCTTCAACATATTCTTCAAATAATTTTTTTAGGACTTGTTTAATTTCTTCAAACTCAGACGGAAAGTTTACTACTCTTTTTTCAAATGCTCTCTCCTGGAGGTATTGTTTTACGTCTTCACTTTCCCTTGTTCGAACCTCTAAGTTTTTAATAGAAAGATTTTTACAGATTTCATTTATTTTTTTTGTATCGCTTCCAGGGGATGCAGTTAAGCCTAATATCCGAGGGTTGTTTGCTTGAGAGAGGTACTTTTGGGCGAGGAAGTTATAACTATAATTTTTTGAGCATCGATGAGCCTCATCTTCAATTAATAAGCAAACTTCTTCTAAGGAGTAAAGATTTTTTTTAATATCATTTGCAACACATTGAGGAGTTGAAAAAATAATATCCGCTGTCCTCCAAATTTGTTTTCGTTTTTTTGAATTCACCTTTCCAGTGAATAATTGCATATCTCCAAAAAGTTCGGGGAGGTGTTTTTTGAACGATACTAGATGTTGTTCTGCGAGGGGCTTTGTAGGAGCTAAAAAAACAACTTTTTCTCCAGGATATTTTTTCATTCTTTCGATGGTTAACATCAGTGCAATGAGGGTTTTTCCAAGCCCTGTTGGAAGTACAACTAAGCAGTTTTCATCTTTACATGATTCTAAGATTTTTTTTTGATATTCCCGAGGGGATATTCCTTCTAAATATTCCATTTTATTTTTTTAAAGAATAGAGGAATAGAATAATTGAACATAGAATTAGGATTATTCCTATGAAGGAGGTTATTTTTGGTTCTGTGATGTTTGTGATGATTGAATTTCCTGTGATTGTTTTATTTAAGAGAATCAAACCCCCTGTTAAGGCGGCGATCCCGAAGATGATTGTTTCTTTTCTAGATGTTTTTTTCATTTTAGATTGAAAACGAGTAAATCAATACAACTATTGAAAGTGAAATAGTTAATGCCCAGATGAATTTGTTTCCGAATAATATTTTCGAACCGTCGAGATTTAGAATTGGAAGTGTGTTGGATAATGCGTAATAGGCACTAAATCTTCCAAGTTCGTTTAAACCAGTTAAGAGTCCGATTATTGCGAGAATTAACGTTGCGATTATTCCTGCGGTGGCAATATATGCTTCGTGTTCTTCTGTTACATCAATTAACTTACTTAATCCCCATCTTCGAGAAGCTCTGTGAGTTTCAGCGGTAGAGGTAAATCCAAGACAAGCTAACCAGATGAAATAACCTTGAGAAAGTAGGGGGATTAAAATTGGAAGGAAGATTCCGAATTGAATTGATTTTCCAAATAAAAATTCAATTGGACTTACGGCTTTATCCAATATATTCTTTCTTAGAAATTTTGCTTTTGCTCTTTGTCTTCTAAATTCAAATAATTTTGTTTCTATTTTTATTCCCAAATTATATGCTGTTATTTTTTTTGCTAAGATATTTATCAAAATGATTGAAGTCATCATAATGATTGAAGGCCAGAGGTTTTCCAGATTGTTTACCATTGTAACTGAAAATCCCAAAATTATTCCAGCAAGAAGAATTAAGGCTAGCTCTCTTTTTATCATATTGTTATAGATTTTTGATTTTTATAAATGTTCTTGCATCTTTATCTATATCTTTTTCCACAGAAAAGTATTTAAATCAGATTAATTAAAATTTACTATGAGAGTTAAGAAAATCACAGAAGTTATTGGAATTAAAGTTTACACTGATTCAGGTGACTTTTTTGGAACTGTTGAAGAGGCTAATCTTTCTGAAAATAAAATAGATGGTTGGAGAATTAAAGTTGGAGGAAGTATGATGTCTTTAATTGGTGGAGCAAAGGGAGTAATTATTCCCCATCAGTTTATTAAGGCAATTAGTGATATTGGAATTGTAAATAAATCTGCATTGCCTAATGCTTCGGAATCAGAGTTACAAGAGGTTTCAGAAGATTTAATTTAAGATGGCTAGTAGTATTATTTTAACTGCACCTTTGTTTAAAGAATTTATTTTTCCTTTCTTTTTAGTATTTTTTATTTTATTTGCAATTTTAGAAAAATCGAAAATTTTTGGAGACGATAAAAAATCATTAAATGCTTGGACTTCTTTTGTACTTGCGTTGATTTTTGTTGGTGCAGCTTATCCAACAAATATTCTTAACAACATGGTTTTATTTTTAGTCGTAGCAATGGTTATTCTTTTTGTAGGTTTACTTTTGTGGGGATTTGCTATTGGAGGAGAAGCAAAGATTGAGAATAAGAATATTAAATGGGTTGCAGGAATAGTTATTGTAGTCGCAATGATCATTGTTGTTATTTGGGCAACAGGATTTAATCTTGAATTTTTTTCTTCACTTTTTCAAGGAGATTGGAGTCAAGCATTTTGGATTAATCTTCTAATTATTGCTTTACTTGTTGGAGCTTTGGCATTAGTTATTTCTAAGGGAGGGGGGAGTGATGGTGGAAGTAGCAAGAGTGGAGATAAGGGATAAGTTAATCAAACTTTTAGAAAGATATTTAAATAAGAATTCTTATATTTAATTATGTTAGAAAATTTGGTGATGTTAGCTTCGTATTCGTCTTTTGATAATTCTTTGTTTGGGCAAGTTTTTCAAGTTTGGGAATCAGCAGGATTTTTTTCATATTTTCTTCCGTTTTTATTAATTTTTGCTTTAGTATTTGCTTTGCTTTCAAGAATTAAAATTTTTGAGGATAATAAATACATTAATGGAATCATCGCATTTGTTGTTGGCTTAATGGCACTGCAATTTGATTTTGTTCCAAGATTTTTTTCAGAGATATTTCCGAGGTTAGGAGTAGGTTTAGCAATTTTGTTAATCATCTTAATCTTAGCAGGATTATTTTTAGAGCCAGATGTGGGGGCAATTAACTGGGTTCTTTTAGGAATTGTAGGGTTGATTGCGATTATTATTTTAATTCAAACAGCTGGTGCAGTGGGGTGGTCTTCAGGTTATTGGTGGCAACAAAACTGGCCGATGGTAGCAGGAGCAGTATTTATTTTAGTTGCTTTGGCAGTAGTTGTTGGTGCATCAGGAAAAGGTAAACCCTCTAATGCAGCGTGGGCACAAGGATTAAGGAACGGAAAATTAGCAGTTGTGGATGATGCGGGGAATATAACTCACTCTTAATAGATAGTTAAACTAAAATTATTTTTTAGATTTCTTTTTATGTTTTGGAGGGGTATGTGAATGAGATTTTTTATCTGTTAAGGGGTTGATCACTTTTCCAAATGAATCTTGCATCATCGACATTTCTTTTTTTATATCTTGTAAGTCTTCACCATAAGAACCAACTTTGTTTAAAATTTGGAGTTGTAATCTATCTATCATTGTTTCTATTTTTCTTAATCGAACATCCATATGAGTTAATTTTGATTTTGTTAATTCTTTGAAATTATTTAATTCATCGAGAGAGTTTTTTATTTCAGATATTTTCTCAGAGAAGACTTGTTCTGCAATTTCAATTAAATTGTCTGTGCTGCTCCCTGTTGAATAATCCTGAGGGGAGTTTGAGTAATATTGTTGTTGAGGAGAAGAATAATCAGTTTCGCCCATTTCTTGGGTTTGAGATTCATAAGGGGTTGGGGGGTTTATTTCTTCATTGTATTCTGTTTCAGGATTTTGAGGGGCAGAGTATTCTCCTTGGGTGTTTTGTTGAATTACTGAAGGTTGAAGTTCTTCACCTGGAGAATTAACCGCAGATTTTATCTGAGCTTGACTTAAAGATTCATTTATCTCTCTTGGACTTATTCCTCTTTCTTGGAGTTCTCTTGCTATCTCTGTATCGGTTCTTCCTTGATTTTTTAATTGCATTATTTCGTCGAGTGTTCCCATTATTTAATCAGCCCCTTTAATTCTTGCTTTTTTACAAATTCTAGAGGTTGAAACATCTTTGCCTGTTTTTTTAATATTTCTAAATCCTCTTTTTTTGCTGTTTTTGAAAGTTCTACAGATGCAAGTTCTAAGAACCTTATTAATTTTTGCATACTTTGTTTTATTTTCTCAATTTCTTGTTTTATTTCTAGCAATTCTTGATTATTTTTTTGTTTTAAGTCAACGAGATTTTTTCCAATTAATATTATTCTATCTTTTAAATTTCTGTTTTTTTCCTCGAGGTCTTTGACCCTATCTTGGCTTAAGGGATTATTTAGATATTCTGTTTGTTCTTCCATCTTTTATTTTTTAAGGTTAACGGGGTTTAAATTTGTTTCTTTTATTTCTTCTTCCTACACTTGGGATTATTACAACAAAATTCTTAAACTCTTTTTTCTTTTGTAAACTATGAACTTTAAAGTAA
>CAZUQL010000008.1:12730-18179 GCA_964622565.1 Candidatus Woesearchaeota archaeon
GTTTCCTTGAATTACAAAATCCCATTTTAGGAGCAAAGTTAAATGGAATTTAAAGTAAGTTTCCTTGAATTACAAAATCCCATTTTAGGAGCAAAGTTAAATGGAATTTAAAGAAGGGGTGCCGTTGTATTCTTATGAAGTTCGGAGAGAAGCAGGAGAAGATGTTCTTTATTTTAATTATCTTGGGGCGAGTTTTATTCCAAGTCTTGAAGATTCGCCCTTTGTAATGGAGAGAACAATTAATGCTTTGATTGAAAATCCGAATGTTTCGAGAATTGTTTTTGTTCAACAGAAGAATTATAATTATGATTTTAAAGAAACAACTTTTTTGTTGGAGATTTCTCTTTTGTATAATTATCTTGTTAAGCAGGAAAAGGTTTTGTCTCCTCAGAAACTTATTTCTTCAAAGGCAGAAGAATCTGAATTGTCTCGGAGATATGGGGAGATATTTAATATTTTGTCGCTGTTGAAAAAAGATCCCATTGTAGGGTATTTTGATTTGAAGAAATTGATTTTTCAGGTTAAATCTTCTTCTGAGGCAAACTCTCCTACTCGAGGTTATTTGCATTTGTTGGAAAATATGCGTTTGAGATTTGAGCAAACTTCTTTGATTTCCTCGGCGCTGTCTTTAATGCAGAATTATAAGCGAGGAGATAGAGAGATTTACAAGAAGTTATTTGCTCCTGATGTTATTCCGAATTTTTCGTTTACTCGTTTAGTTTCAGATTTGCCTAGTGAGGGAGAGATTGTTGCGCAGTATAAAATTTCTGTAGATTCTTATGATGAGTCTATGGTTACGATTTTGAAAAATAAAGATTCTTCGACTTTTTTGTATCACTTGCAGACACCAGAGAACTCTTTGAGTGAAGAGCAAGCAGTTTTATTAAATCTTGCAAGAAATGTTTTAATTGAGCACCAACCAAAGGCAGAGGAGTTTACAGATACAGAAAGAGTTCGACAGGTTTTTTTTAATATTTCTCGTGATTTGATTGGGGATTTGGCAACTTCAAAATCTCTCTCTTTAAGTTTTTCAGATTTGAATAAACTTGCTACAATCTTAGTTAGACATACAATTGGCTTTGGAATTATTGAGATTCTTCTTCAAGATAAGAACTTGCAAGATATTGTTTTAAATTCTCCGATTCCTTTGACAAATATTTTTGTGAAGCATCAGGGGTTTGGAAACTGCTCTACAAACATCCTTCCTAGTCAAGAAGATGTTGATTCTTGGGCAGCAAAATTTAGAATGATTTCAGGCAGGCCGTTAGATGAATCTAATCCAGTTTTAGATACTCAACTGGGAATTGGAAATCTTCGTGCGAGAATTGCGATTGTTCAACAACCATTAAGTCCAGACGGGCTTGCTTATGCAATTCGAAGACATAGGGAAGATCCCTGGACTCTTCCTCTGTTTATTAAAAATAAAATGATGGATTCAACTGCAGCAGGATTATTAAGTTTTTTAATTGATGGCTCACGAACTTTGTTAATTGCAGGAACTCGTTCTTCAGGTAAGACTTCTGTTTTAGGAAGTTTAATGCTTGAATCTTTAATGAATAATCGAACTATTGTTGTAGAGGATACTTTGGAGTTACCTGTTGAGTCAATGAGAAAATTAGGTTATGATATTTTGAGAATGAAAGTTAGAAGTAGTTTGTTGAAGTCTTCAACAGAAGTTGCAGCAGATGAAGGGATTAGAACTTCGTTAAGATTGGGAGACTCCTCTTTAATAATTGGAGAAATTAGGAGTATTGAAGCAAAAGCACTTTATGAGGCAATGAGAGTTGGTGCGCTGGCAAATGTGGTTGCAGGAACAATTCATGGTGCTTCGCCTTATGCTGTCTTTGATAGAGTGGTGAATGATTTGGGTGTGCCAGTTACTTCATTTAAAGCTACAGATATTGTTGCGGTTGCAAATCCTGTTAAAAGTCCAGATGGGTTGAGTTCATTTAAAAGATTAATTTCAATTTCTGAAGTTAGAAAACACTGGATTAAGGATCCTCTTGAAGAAGGAGGTTTTGTAGATTTGATGAAGTATAATGTTGAAAAAGATATTCTTGAAGTTTCAGATGATTTAAAAAATGGTGATTCTGAAGTTTTGAAAGATATTGCTTCGAATGTTCGGGGTTGGGCAGGAAATTGGGACGCTGTTTGGGATAATATTTTACTGAGAGCAAAAATTAAACAAGAGTTAGTTGATGTTTCTGTAAAATCAAAAATTCCAAGAATTTTAGAGGCAGAATTTAATTCCCGTTCAAATACAATTTTCCATAAAATTTCTCAAGAAGTTTCGCAAGAAATTGGGATTCCTGAAAGCACGCGAGTTTTTCCTGAGTGGCAAAAGTGGTTGAATTCTGAACTTAAAAAAAGAAAGATTTAAGATTATTCTTTTTAATAACATTTATTAATTAGAAATTACTTCTTTAATAGATTATAGAGGTGAAATGGCAGAAAAAATTAATGTAGAAGAAATTCTTTCTAAGTATGGACAGAGGATAGAGTCGCAGATTTCGACGTCGAAAGTTTCTTCTGGAGATTACAGTAATCAGTATGTTAAATTTAGAAATGAAATGTCGTCAGAGCTTGGGAGATATGAACGTTGGTGTCAGAGTTTAGGGAATATTTTTAAAATTAAAGTTTCAGAAAAAGATTCTTTAGCCATGCAAAAGTTTTTACAGACGGCACATTTGGATGTTGAACCATCTCAAGCTTTAACTTTATCTTTCATGGGGTTTTTAGTTACTTTTCTTGCAGGGTTTTTAATTTCAATTGGAATCTTTTTGATTAAGGGGATGAATGATTTTGCAAATTTTCCTATTTTGTTTTTTAGTTTAATTTTGATTTTCTCAATTTTTATTTTTTATTTTTTAAATAAATATCCGTCGAGGTTGGCGAATAAGTGGAGACTAAAGGCGTCGAGTCAGTTGGTGCCTGCGATTTTGTATGTTGTTGTTTATATGAGGCATACTGCAAATTTGGAGAAGGCAATTGCATTTGCAGCAGAAAATCTTCAGCCCCCTCTGTCTTTGGATTTTAGAAAAGTTTTTTATGATGTTCAAATTGGAAAGTTTTCTACAATTAAAGAAAGCTTAGATAACTATCTTAGTACTTGGAAAGATTATGGGCCTGAATTTGTAGAAGGATTTCATCTTATCGAGGCTAGTTTATTTGAGCCAGATAATGAAAGGAGAATTCAGACTTTAGAGAAGGCTTTGAAAGTTGTTCTCGACGGAGTTTATGACCGGATGTTGAAGTTTACTCATGAAGTTCGTTCGCCGTTGAATAATGTTTATATGTTGGGAGTTGTTCTTCCGACTCTTGCGTTGGCACTTCTTCCTCTTGCTTCTGCGATGATTGGAAATTTGTTTAAGTGGTATCATATTTTTATTTTGTTTAATCTGATTATTCCTTTTTTTGTTTTTTATCTTACTGAAAGGATTTTAGAGAACCGGCCAGGAGGCTATGGAGAAACAAGTCTTCTTGAGAAAAATCCCCTTTACCCTAAATATGTGAGTAAGAAGCCTTATTTAATTGCAGGTTTAATTTCACTTCCATTTGTTATTCTTGGTATTTTGCCTTTGATATTTCAGATGTTTGATTTTTCTTTATTTGGGATTTCTTCAAACTTGTCTTTGGGTTTTTTAGGAATTGAAAATATTGCAAGTGAATTATTTTTTGATTTTAAAGGGAGTGGTTTTTCAAAAGGAGCGTTTGGGATTGGTGCAATTATTCTAAGTTTATTTCTTCCATTAGGAATTGCACTGTTTTTTTCTATTTCCAGTAGGTATAAAACAAAAGATTTGATTATTGAGAGAACTAAGACAAAGCAACTTGAGGAGGAATTTAATTCTTCCTTGTTTCAACTGGGAAATCGGTTGGGGAACGGTGTTCCTGCAGAAATGGCGTTTGGAAAAGTTGCAGAAATTTCTCAATCGCAGAGAACTTCAGACTTTTTTAGGTTAGTTAATTTTAATGTTCAAAGAAATGGAATGTCTGTTGAAAAGGCGATTTTTGATTCTCGTCGTGGGGCAATTAATCTTTATCCTTCTGAGTTGATTGCAACAAGTATGAAAATTTTAATTGAGTCTTCTAAGAAAGGTTTGAAGATTGCAGCAGTTAGTTTAATGTCAATTTCAGAATATTTGAATAATATTAAGAAAATTAATACGCGGTTGAATGATATGCTTGCTGAAATTGTTTCAGATATGAAATCAAATATGACTTTCTTGGCTCCATTTTTATCTGGAATTGTCGTTGGGCTTTCTGTGATGATAACTACAATTTTGAATAGATTAAATCTTGCCACTTTAGGGCAATCAGGGATTTCTATTACAGGAGGAATTTCAAATATACTTGAAATTTTTAATTTAGAAAATATGATTGCACCATATTATTTACAAGTGTTTATTGGATTTTATTTAATTGAAATAATTTTCATTCTTACTGGAACACTAGTTACAATTGATTCAGGAGAAGACCGGCTTGAAAGAACAAACAAAATTGGGAAAAATCTTTCAGTAGGAATTTTACTTTATCTTATTGTTTCGTTTATTGGGACAATTCTTCTTTATGTTCTTTCTTCAGTTGTAGTTGGGGGATTTAGTTAAATTTATTAATGAGTTTGAGTTTATTTTTTCATGAAATTTAAAAGAGGTTTTTTCCCGACAAGTTTTACTGGATGGGTAGTTTTGTCTTTAATATTTTTGGTGATAGTTAGTCTTTCTTATTTTTATATTCGGAATTCGGGGGGGGGTTTAGTTGCAAGTATCAAAAATTCAATGAGGTTTGGAACAGGTTAAATGAAAAAACAAGGAATTACTCCTACAGTTATTTTAACTGGAATTATTACTTTAGTTGTTATTGGAATGGTTGTTGTGTTTCTTAATAGTGCGGGATTTAGTAGTTGGGTTAAGAATCTTCCAACTTGGGGGGATGATTCAGATGTAGTTGTTGTTTCAACAGATTATACTGGGGGGGATAGATCTATTCCAGAAACTGAAGGAGGATATAAAGAGTGTAAATATGTTGTTGGAAGGATTCAGGGAGGAGGGGGGAAATTAGCAGTTACTAATCTAGCTGAGTCGAGTACTAGCGAGCTAGAATTAGATGATTTGTTTTTAATTAATCAAGGAGAAGACCTTGATCTGTCTTTGAAGGTAGCTTGGGTAGATAGAGAAAATTTGAATGGTTATTTAATTTATTCTTCAGACGATCTTCTTTACGGGCTTTTACCTGGAACTCCTGGAAGATTTAAACTAGGAGCCATCTCTAACGGAATCATTTCTCTCTCAAGTACCCCCGAGGCTATTGATATTGTAGCGACTGCTCGTTCTACTCCTCGCCTTGATTTATCTGTTTTGAATGGGGCATTTATTGGAAATGAAAATAAAATTTGTAGAGATACAAATTTACAATTAGATTCTTTAATGTTAGCTAGAATTGAAATGGG
>CAZUQL010000009.1:0-4087 GCA_964622565.1 Candidatus Woesearchaeota archaeon
GTTGGAAACACCTGTTCCCATTCCGAACACAGAAGTTAAGCTTCCTATGTTTATGGTGGTAGTGGCCGGAAAGCTGCAAACCCATAAAGCTGTCTTGACTTTTTTTAAAAGTTAAATCAAAAACTTGATTTTTGTTTTGCTTAATTTTATATAATAAGGATTTCTAATTAGATTATGAATAAAAAAATTTCTAAAAAAGAAACTGTGGAAAAAATTTCTCAATTTTTTTTGGGAATTAAAAATAAAACTCCTAACGAAATTAAAAAGATAAAACAACTTGCAATGGGAGTTAATTTTCCCCTGAAAGAAAAGAGGAAACTATTTTGTAGTGGTTGTTTAAACCCTTATATTGGAAGAGAAAAAATCAAAATAAAAAATAAAATAAAATCTATTGGGTGCTTAGAATGTGGGAAGATTTCTAGATGGAAGATAAAATAATTCTATTAATTTTAAGCTTATTTTTAACACTGGGAATTGTTAGAGTTTCTGCTTTTATTTTTCATGATTCTGCAAATTATTCAAAAGAAAGTCCTCGAGATTCAGAAGCAAAAACATTAACAGGAATTTTACGGCGACAAACGGGTTTTGACTGGCATCATATCCACATTGGATTTATTCTATTGTGTGTTGCAGTTCCTCTTTTAATCGTTGGGTTTATCAGCTCTCCTTTAGTAATTATTTTTGGAGCTGGCTTAAGCTTAGTTTTAGACCAATTGCTTCCTTGGTTAGAGTGGGGGAACTATTTTGGAAATGAGATGTTGATGTTCTCTTTTTTATTTCACTTGATTATCCTAGAAATTATTCTTATTTTCTATGTGATTAACTTTTCTTGAATTTTGCAACCATCTGAACTAAATCAGTTTGCCCGAGGAAAACAGCCTTGCAACAATATTTGTCTATTCCTAAATCAGTTAAAACTTTATTTGGTGCTTCGCCTTCAGAGGTTCTTTTTTTGAATTGCTCCCAAAGGTGGCCAATTGGGTTGCCACATGAAAAACATCGTACTGGAATTATCATATTAATTAACCTCAACAATGGTTTAAAAAGTTTTGGATAGCAAGTTTTAAAAAATAGTTCACTTAGGATTTATATGACAAAGAAAATAATTGAATTAAAAAATGTAGCTCGATATTATGAAATGGGAGACAGTATAGTTAAGGCTCTCGATGGGGTGGATATTGAAATTGAGGAGGGTGATTTTGTTGCAATTATGGGGCCCTCTGGTTCGGGGAAATCTACGTCTATGAATTTAACTGGAAGTTTGGATTACGCAACAAAGGGAGATATTTATCTAGATTCAGAAAACATTGAATCATTAGGAGAATCTGAGCTTGCACAACTTCGAGGTAAGAAAATAGGATTTATTTTTCAGCAGTTTAATTTAATTCCAAATTTGACTGCAAAAGAAAATGTAATGTTACCTATGCTTTTTCAAGGAGTAGAAAAGGAAGAGAGGGAGGCGAGGGCAGAAAAATTGTTGGGAGAGGTTGATTTAAGTGAGAGAATGGAGCATTATCCTAATCAGCTTTCAGGGGGACAACAACAGAGGGTTGCAATTGCACGGGCGTTGGCAAATAATCCTGAAGTTATTTTAGCAGACGAGCCCACAGGAAATTTAGACACAAAAACAGAAGAAAAGGTTTTGGATTTTTTAGAAGAGTTAAACAAAAGAGGCAAGACAATCATTATGGTAACCCATAGTCCTGAACTTGCACGAGAACATGCAAAAACAATTTATTCTATTCGAGATGGAAAGATAGAAAGCTATGAAAAAAAAGATTTGAAAACAGGAAAGTGGAAAAAACATTCAAGATAGAAAGGCTAGCTGTATTAATTACTAAATAGTAACAATATAGAAAGATTTATAAAGTTCTGAATAGAAGAGAATTTAAAGAAAATGAAAACTCAAATTATAACAATAATTGCATTAGTTTTTTTTAGTTTAAACTTAATTACTTTGGCTTCTGCATTAAATGTGGATTCAGATTATATTACCGTTTATCCTGGACAAGAAGGGAGTGTGAAGATAAAGGTTGAAAATAATTTGAATTATGACTTAGAAGATGTTTCTTTAAAATTGAATTTAGAAAATATTGCATTTACAAGTGTGGGAAGTTCAGAACAGAAAGAAGACATTGATGAAGATGAGGAAGAAAGTTTTAGTTTTAGAATCAGAGCAAACAACGACATTGCTCCGGGAGATTATAATATTCCTTACATTTTAAAATATGAAGATGACGAGGGGGATAAAATTGTTGAAGATGGAACATTTGGTTTGAGGGTTTCTGCGAAAACAGAACTGGATTTTTTAATTGAAACACAAAATAATATCATCGGAAGTCAAGGAGAAGTTTCTCTAAAAATTATAAACAAAGGACTCGGGGAAATTGGATTTGTTTCGGTTCAGGTTTTTCCTCAAAATTATGAATTACTTTCAGTAGACAAAGTTTACATTGGAACAATTGATTCAGACGACTCAGATTCAGCAAGTTTTGATGTCGTTTTCAAGTCGACAAATTCTATTTTAAGTGCAAAAATCGAGTATAAAGATTTTGATAATAACTTACAAAGTCAAACAGTAAATATTCCTTTGCAAGTCTATACTCAAGAAAAAGCACTGGAGTTGGGATTAATTCAAAAGAGTAATACAGGAATTTATATTGGGGGTGTTGTAATTTTATTAGTTTTTTGGATTATTTGGAGAAGTTGGAGAAAGGCAAGGAAAGCAAAGAAAAGACGAGAATTACAAAATGGTAATTAGGAGTAAAAGATGAGTTCTGGATTTTCGGGGGTAGATGAAGAAGATTTTGAAAGATTTTTAGTAAACAGCCTAAGGGGGGGTGAACCTCTTCCGCAACTGCCACATTCAAATCAAGAGGATGTAACTCTTGCTATTTATCCAGAAGACGAGCTTTATTTAGAGACTAGTCTCCTCGAGATAGGGATGTTAATTAGGGAGATTGATGTGTTAAGAGATCCGAGTAGTAGAAGTGAATTATTAGATAAGTATCTCTCACTTCGAGACGTTTTAATTGAGGAGGAATCCAGTCCTGAGGCATATGACCGGCTTTTAAGAGATGTTATAAAAGCAACAAGACCATATGTGGATTTTGGATTGCAAAGAAAATCAAAATTACAGATTGAGATGGAGAGGTAATCCCTATGAAAGAATTTTTTTTTCTGGCTCTGGGAAATCTAAAACATCGGGGGGTGAGAAGTTGGCTAACTGTTCTGGGAATTTTTATTGGGATTGCAGCAGTTGTTTCCTTAATCTCTTTAGGGGCTGGTTTGAGAGAAGCAGTTGTTGGACAGTTTGGGGCAATTAATCCCGATGAATTGACTATTCAAAATAAAGGAACAGGGTTTGGTCCTCCTGGAAGTACTGTCGTTGAAAAACTGAATGAAAAAGATTTAGAGTTAATTGAGAGAACTCAGGGAGTGGATCAGGTGATTGGACAATTAATCCGAGTAGTAAAAATCGAGTATAATCAGGTTTCTAGTTTTAAATATGTCTTTGATGTTCCAAAAGAACAAGATTCTATGGATAAGGTTTTTAATAATTTAGAGGCAGTGGCAGAGCAGGGGCGTTTGTTGAGAGAAGGAGATTCGGGGGTTGTGGTGATTGGAAGCAACTTTGCTGGGGATGGTGGTAAGGAGTTTGGAAAAGAACTAAAGCCAGGGAAAAGGATTTTAATTAATGGAAAAGAATTTGAAATTATTGGAATTATGGAAAAACTTTCGAGTTTACAAATTAATAATATGATTATAATGCCGAAAGGGGATTTAGAGGAGGTATTAAGAATAAAGGGGGAGTATGATCTGATCTATGCGTACGTTGGGGACTTAAATAAAGTGGAGAGTGTAGCAAAGTTGTTAGAAAATAAACTAAGAGATGATAGGAGAGAGGATTTGGGGGAAGAAAGTTTTATTGTTCAGACGCCGACGCAGGCATTGCAGAGTATTGAAACAATTTTAGGAATTATTAATGCAATCGTGGTAGGTATTGCAATGGTTTCGCTTTTAGTTGGGGGAATTGGGATTGCAAATACAATGTATACTTCTGTTTTAGAGAGGACAAAAGAAATTG
>CAZUQL010000009.1:4187-17004 GCA_964622565.1 Candidatus Woesearchaeota archaeon
ATTTTTAATTGAGTCGGGTTTGTTGGGGTTTGTGGGGGGGGTTATTGGAGTTTTGATGGGTTTAGGAGGGGCAATAGGAATTGCAAGGCTTGCAAACTCTGCAATTGGGGAAAATTTATTTAGAATTCAAATCAATTATGTTTTAATTTCAAGTTCAGTTTTATTTTCTTTTACTTTAGGAATTTTATTTGGAGTGTTTCCGGCATTTCAAGCATCAAAATTAAATGTTGTGGAGGCATTGAGAAAATGAACCCAGAATTTGAAAAATTTAAACAAAGTGTTTTAAGAGAAATGAAGAATATTGTAGGAGACCAAGAAACACTCTGTGAGGTTTTTTTTACAGCGGCAAAAATAAATTATCCTCTCGCAATAAGGGCAGGGATTTCAGATAGATTATTATTTAAAAAACTTTGGGGGTTTTATGCTCTTTCTATTCAGAGAGAATTCCCCACAAAAGAAGCAGGGACAAGACGCGTTGCAACAAATTTAGTGGAAAAATTTTGTGAAGGTTATCTTCAGTGGGAGGAAATGGCGGAGGAAGATTATTTTAAAAGATTATATGGAGAAAGAAAATGATAAATGATTCATTTAACATTGCGACAAAAAATTTGAGAAAAAGAAAACTTCGTAGTTGGTTAACTATGATTGGAATTTTTATTTCAATTGCGACAATATTCACGCTGGTTTCACTTTCACTGGGATTGCAAGGCGCAGTTGAAGAACAATTTCGTTTGTTGGGTTCAGATAAGTTTTTTATTCAACCAAAGACCGGGTTTATGGGGGCGCCAGGAAGTGTGGTGGGAACAATTCTTACAGAAGATGATTTAAAAGTTATAGAGGATACTCGGGGAGTAAAAGATTATTCTTATTTTGTTTCTGGAAATGCAAAAGTAGAGTTCGACGGAAGAGAGAGATATTTTATGGTTTGGGGAGTTCCTCCAGAACATCAAGAGGTTTATATGGAAATTGGAAGTTTAAAAATTGAAGAGGGAAGAGAATTAAAAAAAGGTGATTCAAATTCATTAGTGTTGGGAAATTTACACCAAACAGGAAATCTTTGGACCGACTCAGTAGAGGTAGGAAATAAATTATTGATTAATGGTAAGGAGATGAAAGTGAAGGGGATATTGGGATTGATTGGAAATGCTGACGATGATCAGATGATTATGATTGATTTAGAAAGTTTCAAGGAGATTTTTGATAGTGGAAATAGGGTTGATTATATTATGGTTCAAGTAGAAGGTGGAGAAAATATTTTAGAAGTTTCAGAAAGAATTGAGAAGGAATTAAGAAAATCACGAGGACAAACAGAAAAAACCCAAGACTTTTCAATTTTAAACCCTGAAGATTTATTAGAAAGTTTTCAGAATATTTTAAAGATAATCACTTATTTTTTAGCGGGAGTTTCGGCAATCTCCCTTTTAGTTGGAGGGATTGGGATTGCAAATACAATGTATACTTCTGTTTTAGAGAGGACAAAAGAAATTGGGATTATGAAAGCAGTTGGTGCGAAGAATTCAGATATACTTTGGATATTTTTAATTGAGTCGGGTTTGTTGGGGTTTGTGGGGGGGGTTATTGGAGTTTTGTTAGGTTATGGAATAAGTAAAACAATCGAAGTTGTTGCGTCAACGCAATTAAACACAACATTATTGCAAGTAGCTTCTCCTCTCTGGCTTATTATTAGTTGTTTAGTATTTAGTTTTTTAATCGGAGCATTGTCTGGAACAATTCCTGCTTTTCAAGCAAGTAAGATAAATGTTGTGGAGGCATTAAGATATGAATGAAGAGGAATATCTAACATACCATACGAGGATTTTTTCAAGATTAATGATGAAACATTTAAGGATTGAACCTTCTGTCCGTGATTTGATCAAATTAAGATATAGCCTCCTTCGTTTTAAAAGAGACTTTCTCCCCCTTGATGGATACATCTCCTTTATTTCTGAAGAATTTGGGTTGGGTATTGAATAATTAAGAGTGTTTAACCTCCTTGGAACAGAAGAATTCAAGGAATATTGTAGGAAGCATGTTCACATGTGGAGAGAGTGTGAAAGGTTGCCTTACTCAGATGATTAGAACTTTTTAACATAAATATTTAAAAACTATTTTTTGCTTTCAAAAGAACAAAATAAAAAAGAGGAAAAAATGGTGAAAAAATGTCTTTATTGTAAAACAGAACTTTCAGGGGAATCTTTAATTGATTTTTGTGATGGTTGTGGTATCAAGGTTTGGGGGGAAAAAATGTTAGCAGCAATTAAGCAGAACATGGTTGATGCATCGTTAAGAGGAGATCTTGCGTTTAATGACCCAAAGAACCATATTTAAAAAGGATAGTTTTTTAAATAGAATAAGTTTGAATTCTTTATGGTTAAAAAGAAAAATGTAAGGCAACAGGGGAAAATTCAGCTTAGTGAATACTTTAAAAAGTTAAAAAGGGGGGAAAAAGTAGCAATTATTCGAGAGAAATCTATTGATGCAAAATTTCCAAAAAGAATGCAGGGGAGAACAGGGAAGGTGGGAGAACAAAGAGGGAATTCTTATGTTGTTGAAGTGAAAGATTCAAATAAACCAAAAAAATTTATAATTAAACCAATCCATCTAAGGAGATTAAAATGATACTTGACGAAAAACCATTGAGTATGTGTGAATCAAAAAAATATATTCAAAAAGATAAAGATATTTTAGGATTTTTAAAAAAATTTAATAATCTCAAACCAGAAGAAGGAGAAGAATTAAGAAAAAAATTGGGAGAATTGGGAATTCTAAAAATTAAAGACGGCCAGATCTCAAAAATAATTGATATATTACCTGAAGATAAAGAAGACTTAGTTAAGATTTTCGCAGATGTTGACTTGGAAGACGAAGAGGTAAATAAAATACTCGGAGTTATAAAAGAGTTTAAATAATTTTGAAAATGGTCAAAGAAGAATTTGCGATAATCTTAGAATTTTTACCTAATGGGTACCCTTTAGAGGGAAAAATGATGCCTGTTGCACAAGCGATTGGATTAAACTTAACACTTTTGGAACTTGTTCCAAGAAGAGGTACTACTTTAGAAGCCGGAGAAAGGGTTTATATTGGACAAGAGAAAAGAGATAAAATTTATTATATTCTTGGAAGATTAAATAGAGAAAAATTAACGGAAATTGCTAAAGAAAATTTAAAGGAGTTTATCACCAAGGTGGTAAAAGAGAAAGAGAAAGAATTTGTAGATTTCTTTAATAAATCAGAAGCGATAAACAAGAGGGTGCATCAAATTGAATTGCTTCCTGGAATGGGGAAAAAACATATGCAGGAGATTGTGGAAAAAAGAGAAGAAAAACCATTTGGAAGTTTTGAAGAAATGAAAGAACGGATTCAAAATCTCCCGGATCCAGAAAAAGCAGTAGAAAAAAGAATTTTGAAAGAACTTACAGAACAAGAGAGATATAATCTTTTTATTCACTAAAACAAAGCTTTTTAAATAAATAAATTAACTCAAATTAGATGGAAGAAACAAAACAAAAAATAGAAAAAAAGGAAAGTCATGAAGAAAGAGTAGTTAGAATTTTATCACATGATATAGAGGGAAAAATGCAAATCTATCCAGGATTAACAAAAATTAAAGGGGTCTCTTGGGGAATTTCTAATGCAGTTTGTAAAAAATTAAAGATTAATAAGAGTAAAAAAGTTGGAACATTAACAGTAGAAGAATTAAAGAAAATTGAAGTATTTTTAAAAAATCCAGAGATACCAAAATTTTTGTTGAATCGAAAATTTGATAATGAAAGTGGGGAGGACAAACATTTAGTGGGAAGTGATTTAGATTTTAAAAAAGAATTTGATATAAAAAGATTAAAAAAAATCAAATCATATAGGGGACTTAGACACGCTGTGGGGCTTCCATTGAGGGGACAGAGAACTAGAAGTAATTTTAGAAAGAATCGAAGTAGGGGGGTAGGAATAAAGAAGAAGGTAAAATGAAACGAAAACATAAAATTTATTCGCGACCAAAAAGACCTTTTGATAAACAAAGGTTAATTGAAGAAGGAGAGATAAAGAAAAAATTTGGGTTGAAAAATAAAACTGAAATTTGGAAAGCAGAAGCAAAAATAAAATCAATTCGAGAGAAAGCAAAAAGATTAATTTCTTCAGATGGTTTAGAACAACAAAAACTTTTTAATCAATTGAAAAAAATAGGATTTGATGTAAACAGCATTGGAGATGTATTATCTCTAGAAAAAGGAGACTATCTCAATAGAAGACTTCAAACAGTTGTTTTGGGGAAAAAATTAGCAAACACGGTGAAAGAGGCAAGGCAACTAATTGTCCACAAAAAAATATTAGTAGATGGACAAGCAATTAATTCTCCCTCATATATTGTTCCAGTAAAACTTGAAGGAAAAATCACCGTTAGGAAAAGGATTAAAAAACCAAAGCAAGTTAAGGAAGAAACAAAAGAAGAGGTTGTAGAGGAAGTAAAAAATGAATAAAGAAGAAAAAGTAGTTAAGGCAAAACCCGAAGAGGTTGTTCAGGAGTTTGAAAAAAAAGAAAGTTCGGAGAAAAAGAAAAAAGAATTTGAAGCAGTTCTTAATATCTATACTTCATTTAATAATACCATTGTACACCTTACAGATATGTCGGGGAAGACAATTAAAAAAATTACAGGGGGAATGGTAACAAAACATAATAGACTTAAAGCTAATCCTACAATCGGGATGTTTATTGCTAAAAGAATTGAAGAAGAATTAAAAGAGAAGGGTATTCGGGCGCTTTATATAAAGATTAGGGCAAAGACGGGGAACCCTGCACCGGGTCCAGGAACAAATGCAATAATCAAAAGTTTAACAAAATCAGGATTCAGAATTTTAAGTATAACTGACTTGACACGTATTCCTCGAGGAGGACCTAAGAAAAAAGGAGGAAGAAGAGGAAGGCGTCCTTAAATACGCAAGATTTAAAAGTAAAAATAAACCATTGATAATATGAATATTTTAAAAAAACAAGAACGGAAAATGGTATTTGTAGCACAAATAAAAGAAAGTCTAGCAAATGCGATTAGAAAATATGTGGGAGAGATTCCTGTACTTTCCGTTGAAGATGTTGAAATCCACAAAAACGGTTCTCCTCTCTACGATGAAACTGTAGCCCATAGGATAGGATTAGTTCCACTAAAACAGACTGCAGTTAAAAAAGAAGGAAATGTGTTTAAGATTTCATCAAGTAAAGAGGGTTTTGTGTGTGCAAAGGAGATTGTTGGAGAGATAGAGCCCATCTATGAAGATATGCCCATAACTTATTTGGACAAAGGACAAGAATTAGAAATAACTGGAAGGGCGGTTAAAGGAAAGGGAAATGATCACAGTAAATTCTCCCCGGGAAATATATTTTATAGAAGAGCAAAAAAGATTATTTTAGAAAAAAAGGTTCTGGATTTAATAAAGAAATCTTGTTCTGATGCGGAAATTAAGGAGAAAGGGGACAAAATAATTATATTAGACGATAAGGAAAAAGAGGTTGGAGATCTTTGTGAGGGAATTGCAGAGAAAGAAAACTCCCCCATAGAAATCGAAGAGATTGATGAGTTGGTCCTGAATATTGAAAGTTTTGGTCAAATAGGACCAGATGAAATTTTTAGTGGAGCGGTTAAGGCATTAAAAAAAGATATTGATGAATTTTTGAAGCGGATAAAATAATTCTAAAGTTTTTTATAGGTATTATTTCTAAGAAACCTATGCGGGTGTGCCGGAGTGGTCAAACGGGCGAGATTAAGGCTCTCGTGGTCTAGTATCTGCGAAGGTTCGAACCCTTTCACCCGCATAATTTCGTTTGCAAAAAGTTTATAAAGCAAGTATTATGTGTATTTCTACCTGCGAGTAAATCGCGTTAGCAGGATAATTTCTGCTCAGTTTACTATGATTAAATCAAAAACAAAAATACAAAAACAGTTGCAAAAAAAGACAAATTCGGAGTTAGTTGAAACGATCCTTTTAGGAAAAAAGCATCCTGCATGGATGGAAGTTGCGTCGAGGATTTCAACTCCAAAAAGAAAACTAAATAATCTAAATCTTGAGGAAATAGATCGTGTTGTAAATGAAGACGAGAAAATCGTTGTACCTGGGAAAGTTTTATCTCAAGGAGAATTAAATAAAAAAATAAAACTTTCAGCATTAGGATATTCTGAAAGGGCAAAAGAAAAACTTAAAGAGGCTAAAATTGATTTTAATTTAATAATTGAAGAAATAAATAAGAATCCAAAGGCAGAGGGAATAAAAATTTTAAGATGATAATCAATATTGACGGGGCAGTGGTTGGAAGAGTCGGGTGCTATGTAGCAAAGCAGTTGCTTAGGGGTGAACAAATGGATTTAGTCAATTGTGAAAAATCGATTATTACTGGGAACAGAGAAAATATAAAACAAATATATCACCAAAAAAGAAGCCGTGTTGGTTCTGGATTAACTGGTCCAAAATATCCTAAAGTTTCAGACAGAATGGTGAAAAGAATTATTCGGGGGATGTTACCCAATTACAGAGAGGGGCGAGGAAGAGAGGCATGGAAAAGATTAAAGTGTTATAATGGAGTTCCAAAACAATTTGAAGGAAAAGAAATTACTCAATTTAAAACCTCAAAGAAAGATAAATTTGTAGAGATTAAGGAGATATCGAGATGCGAATAATTAGTGCGGGAAAAAGAAAAGAGTCTATAACAAGAGCAGTTATTAAAGAGGGAACTGGGAAGATTATAATTAATAAAAAAGATTACACTATATTCCCCTTGTTTGATAGATTAAGAATAGAAGAACCATTAAAAATCACAGAAAATGTTTTAGGAAAAATAAATTTTGATGTTGAGTTGACTTCAAGAGGAGGCGGAGAGAAGGGGCAGATAGAATCCGCAAGACTTGCTTTAGCAAAAGCAATTGTTAAATTTACAAAATCTAAGGAAGTTGAAACAGCGTTTTTAAAATATGATCGAAATCTTTTAGTTGCAGATATAAGAAGAAAAGAGGCATATAAGCCAGATGATTCAAGAGCAAGAGGAAAAAGACAAAGTTCTAAGAGATAGTTATTTTAAAATTAAAATATAAGGACAATACCGTTTTCCACGATTACCGGTATAACAATGATGATTCTCGACATCTCTTGGACATAAAAAGTGTCCATAGTGCTCACAAAAAAGTTTGTCTGATGAAGCTAATTCAACGAACCGCTCTTTTCTTTTTAAAACTCTTTTTTCTCTTCCTGTTAAATCTTTTTTAGGACTTCCCCGATTCATTAGGGAAGGAGTAAAATCTACTTTTTAAAAATCTGTATTATACAATATATACTCTTGAGAGGATAGTTCCTAAGCTTTTCTTATCCCTAAGTTATCTAGTTTATTCTGAACATGATTGAATAGAGTTGTAGAGATTATTGGGGGGTGGGTGCCCTGATGAATTTGTGAGTTGAATTTTATTTTCCCTATGTATGTGAAATTTCTTAAAATCTTTTTTAATCCATTTACGGAAAGGTTATGTTTTTCTGAAAGATTTCTTAAACTTATTTTATTGTTTAAAAAATCCTCAAATATTTCTTCAACTTCCTTGAAATTTTGTGCAGGAACTAATTTTCCGCTTTCTGAGAGATAACCAAATGGGGGGCGAGACATTGAATTTCCGTTTGCAGCTTTTTGAAGCATTGCTTTTTTCTGAGGTTGTTCGTTAAGTTTAGAACTTGCAAGAGCTTGTAAATTTTCTGTTGAGGGGGCTGGAAGTTTTTCTTGGATAAAGAAGTCTAATTTTTCTGGGGTATTTGGGGATAATAAAAAACAAAGACTACAAAAGGACAATCCAAATTTTTTAAATGGTTTTTCTTCTTGAGAAAACTCGTAGTTGCATTTTTCGCAAATTTGGGGAGCCATTATAACTTTTTAAGGTAATTAGTAAATTTAAATTTTATTGATTTGATCTTCCAATTCTGAACGTTCCTATTATAAACGCTAAAATCCAAGTGCGGTTGAGAAGACCAACCAGTGTTTCCGCTAAGGGCAATTGGTTGTCCTTGTTTGGCATACTGGCCAACTTTAACTTTAACACTTCTATATTTTAAGTGGGCATAACAGGAAAAAGTTCCATCAGAATGTTTGATCTCTACTTCATTCATATGGTCCTTATAGTACTCCTCTCCGTGCAGGGGATTCTTTCCTGCATAGTTTTTGTCTCCATTAATCTTAACCTTTGTAACTACTCCTTCTCTTGCAGCGATTATTTTAGTGCCCTGCCTTAAAAGAAAATCCGTGGAGTAAGTAAAGTCTTCTCTATCTTCGGGCCACTTTCTATGGGTCCCTTGATTAAATCCTTGGCCAATTTTTATTGGGCGTTCTTTAAAATGAATTAGATAAGTCATTTCACCTCACATATCAATTGGGCTTTTTATCTTTTTTAATTCTTCTGTTGAGACATGAGTGTAAATTTGAGTTGTTGAAAGGTCGGCATGACCTAGGAGGGTTTGGATATAACGGATGTCTGTTCCGTTTTCTAAAAGGTGTGTTGCAAAGGAATGTCTTAATGTGTGAGGGTGAATTTCTTTTGAAAGTCCTGCTAAAATTGCTGCTTTTTGAATAATCTTTTGGATATTTCTTGTTGAAAGTTTTCCTTTTGGGCCAGTAAATAGGTATTCTTCTCCGACGGACTTTTGAAATTCTGCTTGTTTAAACAGCTGTTTAAACAGCTTTTTTGGGATATTAAAAACTCTGTCTTTTCTTCCTTTGGCTTGACGAAGATACCCAATATTTTCATTAAAGTTAAGGTTCTCTACTTTTAGATTTACTAGTTCACTAACTCTCATTCCACAAGCATAAATTAAAGAAAGCATTAGTTTAGATTTTTTATTAAACAGTTGTGCAAACAGCTGTTGAACTTCGTTTTTTGAAAGAACTGTGGGGAGTTTTCTTTCTCTCTTTGGTCGCTTGATTGCAACAGTAAGATCTTTATTTAAGAGATTTGAATAGGCATATTTAATTGCAGATAAAAAAACAATAATTGAACTTGAGCTTAACTCCGAAGCGTGTTCTGCAAGGTAAAGTTTGACGTCGCTTTCAGTAATTTCATCAGGATTCTTACTAGAAAAGTTAAGCAATTCTCTATTTGCACGAAGATAATTCCTAATTGTGTAAGGAGAATTTTTTGAAATTTTTAATTCTACTTCTAACTTTTGGAGAAATCCTGAAGAGTTCATTTTAGTTTAAACTGAAATTTATTTCTGCTCCAAAACCATAAAGGAGGGTGCATATCTATTGGATTAATGTTAGAATTTTTTAATAGATTTCTCCATCTTTCAGAAATTTTATCTTTAGGAAGAGAATCTGCCTCTTGCTCAGTAATTACTCCAAGTTTTATAGACCCTTTTATTATATGAGTATCCGGAGCAATTTCTATAAATTCTTTATTTTTTAGATTTATGCCCCCATATTGCCCAAGAATAAAAGACCAATAATGGAAAATCTTTGGTCCCGAAAGATAGGGAAAACCTTGTTTGAAATTTTTTTGAACTACGCTTTGAAGTTGTAAAAAGTCAAAGTTTACTTCTTGAAAAAGATTTGAAAAAGAACCAAAGTTTTCTAAGATAGTCTGAGAAATTTTTTTCCAAATTTGAATGTGTTTCTTTGGTTGAAGTGCTAATTTATGTTTGGTTAATTTGTTTTTTAATTCAACTTCAGACATTTGAGAAACTTTTTGTAAATTAAAAACAGAATTTGTCTCAGGATCTTCAAATGTTTTTTTAGCAAACTCCCATAATTTAAAACTATCTCTTTGGTAATTTAAAGCCATAGATAAGGTAAAATAAGTTATTCTTGATTCAGCGTCTGAAAAATTGGGGTGAGAATCTTCAGGCATTTTTGTTGCTCCAATCTCTCCAGTTTTATATGATTGAAGTAGTTGATTGCAATTGTTTAGAAATTCCTCTTTTTTCATAAGTTTGGTTGTGCGAACTGCTTTATATAGGTTTCTTGAAAATACAAAGCCTTAAAAACTAGTTTTGAGAGTTATATATACCTAATTTAGTTGGGTAATGAATTAAATATGGAGTCAAAATGAGCGAAGACAATAGTGAAGAAGTTTCTCAATCTGATGAAGAAAGAGAAATGCATAAAGCAGTTTGTAGTGAATGTGGTGTGGAATGTGAAGTTCCCTTTAAACCTGAAGAAGGAAAGCCAGTTTATTGTAAAGAATGCTATATGAAGAAAAAACCTCGTAGAAGTTTCGGTGGTCGTGGTGGCGGAGACAGGTTTAACAACCGTAGAAGTTTCGGTGGTCGTGGTGGAGACAATAGGCAAAGAGAGATGCATGATGCAAAATGCTCTGCATGTGGAAAAAACTGCCAAGTTCCATTTAAACCAAGTGGAGACAAGCCCGTACTTTGTAAAGAGTGTTACATAAAGAAAAAAGAATCTGAACGATAATCAGATTAATTTTATTTTTAATTTTTTGTTATTATTATTTTTTGTTTTATTGATTAAACAGAAGTTTGTTCAAAAAGTGTTTAAATGTGAATATCTTAAATTGATAGAGTTAACTTTAAAACAAATTATGTAAATCTCCAGTGGGGGACTTATATAACCCGGTGTTGATTCTGAAGAAGCTACAAAAATTGTTTTTCACCGATATATAAAGAGGGTAAAATTGGGTAAAAAAATATCTTCCGGGAAGAATAAATCCCTAAAGATTCAGGCAGAAAAGAGTTGGTTAATCTAAGTGTTTTCGGTGAGTTCTGATAATATACGTTGTGCGAAGCTTTTACGTATAAATCGGGTTTTTTATGAAAATTGTTGTTTTTGAAGAAAATTAAGTGAGTTTTGGGAAAATTTTTCCTCTAATTTTTAGTGTTTTGACGACTTTGTGCACTTAGGTTAGGTTAGTTACTTTGTTAATTAATATTAAAAATTTGAAATAAATTAACCTAAAGTAGAAAAATCTGTCCGCCTGCGTGTCTCATTCTTTCTTGAAGAGGGGGTTTGTCCGGTAAACTTAGGTTGCCAAAATAATCTTAATAGTCGTAAGTCTTTCTAAACCAATAGGAGTTAAGAGGATTATTCCGATAGAGATGATTGTAATAAATGTAGAAGTTAATATGCTTGATGTGGGAGAAGAGGTGTTTTTGAAAAAGTATTGGATGATAGATTGGGAGATATCAAAAGTGGTTTGACGCCAAGCGAAGGCAATTGTGAATCCGAGGGTTAGGATGATAAGGTTTCTTATTTGTTTTTTAAATTCGTTTTTATAGAGGCGACCGATGTGAACTTTCCTAAAAATAGATCTCATAAAAGTATTTTAGAAAAAGAAGTTCTTAAATATTTTGGTAAATTTTTTATTGTTTAGGGATTCATGTTCACTTAGGTTAGGATAGTTATCTTTCATTAGTTATTGCGGGTGTTTGTTGCTGTTTAAACAGCTGTTTATGAGTCATTTTCTTGATAAACAGCTGTTTAAATTAGAAAATTTGTTAATTTTTGTAAGTTAATAAAATGGGAGCACCGACGGAGAAATGCTCGCTCTATCGACGGTTAAGAAAGGTTTTTAAACTAAAAATAATTATAATTATTAATGTTTTGGTTATTGTTTGGAAAAAAAGAGGTTGAAAAAGTAAGGGAAGATACAAAGAAAAGTTTTGAAGATGTGAAAAAAGATGTTCAAACAGTCAATGGGTGGATTAAACACCTTGATTCTGAAAAAAATATTCAAAAAATGGAGATTGAGGGATTAAAGGAAGCTTTATCGACGATCAAAGAAGAGATAGAGGGAATTAAGAATATTGTTTCTATGATGAGTGAGATAAAAAGACCAAGGGTGTTTAAAACACCAACAGCTGTCTTAGATAAACAAACAGCTGTTTATGCCGTTCAAACAGGTGTGCAAACAGCTGTTCAAACACCAGAAATTAGCGATTTTTCTATAACTGAAAGAGCAATTATATGGGTTTTATTAAATACAGATATGGGTTTGAGTTATGAAGATATTGCTTCAGTATTGGGAAAAGAGAGAAGTACAATTAGGGGTCAAATAAATGCCATAAAACGCAAAAGTGAGAGTTTGATTATTGAAAAAATTGAAAAAAATGGTAAAAAAAGGTTATATATTACTGAAGATACAAAGAATTTGTTATTAAAAAAGTCAAAAGTGAGAGCTTTAAAGAGTAAAAAACAAAAAAATTGAAAAAAGTGAGGAAGAGAAAAGTAATTAAAAAATAAAAAAGATGTAGTTTATAAAAGCTAAAAAGAAAGATTAAGTAAAAAAGGATAATTTATATTCGTTTAAACGAATATCTATTTATAATTCTCTTAAATTTAAAATTGAGGTTAATGAAAGGTTATTTTTTATTGATTTGGAAATAAAGATATGGAGTTGTTTATTATTGATTCTTGTTTTTTCTAAGGGAATTCCTTTTTTTATTAATCTTTGAACATAATCCCTAATAGAACTCTCAGAGAGGCTAAGTTTTTGGGAAATGGAGTTATAATCCGAATATCCTTGATCTTCTTCAAGTTGATATATGGTGGAAAAAACCAAAAGCTCTTGTTCGGTTAGACGTTTAAATTTAAGCCGGATTTCCTTCTTTAAACTATCCAAACCAGATAGTAGATGGAATGGGTCTTGGTTTGGTTGGGGGGAAGAGGGGGGAAATTGTTCTTTTAGGGTTGTTTTGTCTGTCTGTCTGTCTGTCTGTCTGTCTGTCGAAACCCCCCTATTTCCTATGGAAATAGGCATAATATTGCCCTTTATAGGCTTAAAAGAGTATTTATTTGTCGAATTATGTGTCGAATCTGTCGAATTATGTGTCGAATCTGTCGAATTAT
>CAZUQL010000010.1:0-14949 GCA_964622565.1 Candidatus Woesearchaeota archaeon
AACAAAAGTTTCAAATTCCCCACCTTCACCAATCATTGAGATTTGGTATTTTTTATTCAACTTTAAGAAATCTTCAATAAATTTTTTATCAATCTCTTTTCCTAGATAGTTTTTATCTAACGGATATGCAAAAACCCCGACGAGAATAATTTTAAATTTATACTTAATTAATTCGCGTAAATACTCTAATTCATTTTTTTGCCAAAGAGGGTTAAAACATTCAATATCTAATTTATTACAGATACTCTGAATTCGTGAAGCTTGATAATTAGATTTTATTGCTCCTGTTACAATTCCCTGAATTTTGTATTTCTTAATTGCAAGTTTGATTGCCTTTTCCAAATCCCCTAATTCTTTTTCTTTTTCCCCCTCTGTTTCTTTAATTATCAGCGGAATATTCATTACTTCTGCTTGCCTTTGTGTTTGTTCTATATTTGGAGTGTGAAACATATAAGAACTTTTATTCTTAGAAAAAATAGAAATTAAACATGCTAATTTATGATTGTGTTTTTTTGCTAGAAAACCTGCATAACAAGAATCTTTTCCTCCAGAGAATAAAACTCCTAATTTCATTAGATTAAACATAATAAAGAGTTTTTAAAATTTTCATCAGACAATTGTTCCGGGAAATTCTTTTTCAAGTTTGGAGATTTTATTTTTTTTAGATTTGTCTTTTTCCAGCTCTTGAATTTCTTGTTCAAGTTCTTTCCTTAACTCTTCAAACGGGTCTTCATTATTTTGAAAATAAACTTCTTTTAACCAGATAAATATTTCATCAAATGTTGCTTTCTGTTCAAGCCAAACTTTTTTTTGATGGTCTAGCTGTAGAAGTGGGAAAAAAGAAAGCGCCTTTTCAATTTTTTCTCCTTGAATAAAATCAGAATAAGAAACTTTGTTTATATCTTTTTGAGTTAAGTGGCCAGTTAATCGATCGTAAATTTCTTTTATTTTATCTTTTATCGAGATTGTTCTTTTTGGGAGGGAAATTGAAGATTCTCGCAATGCGTTCTTGTTGAGTATTTCTTTTTTTATCCTTCTGGTTTCTGTATTAATTGCTTTGTTTAATGATTCAATCAATTCTTTTAATGTAACTTTCTTAAACCGAGGAATTGGAGACTTGGGAGTTAAGAATGGAATTTCTTCTTCAAGTTCAATTCGTTCTAATTCTTTTCTAAATTCTTTTTTTGCTCCAAATAAAATCTCGTCAATACTCTTAAGATGAGAGTTTAACAAAATCTCTGACTTAATTCTTAATAAAAGTGAAGCTGCTAAAAGAACCTTACTTGAAACAAAAAAATCTGCTTCTTCGATTTTACTAATTTTATTTAGGTAACTTTCACTCAAAACAGTAATATCCAAATCCCACGGGTCAAGTTGTTCAGAATTAATTAAATCATAAATAATTTCTTGCCAGCTTAACTCTTTTCCGAAAAGTAAATCTTGAATCTCTTCTTGCCCAACAGATTTTTTTGATTTTTCAGAATATTCTAAACCCTCTTTTTCTTCCATAACAGAGAACAGTTAAGTTCATATAAAAACATATTGCTTAGAAAATAAATCTTTTTAAGTATGAGAAAAGTAAATTTTCTATGGCAAATTCAAATAACTGGGAGTATATTTCAGATACCGTTGTAAGGTCGATTAAACCGATTGTACTTGGTGCAACAATTTGGGGAATTTTTTCTTCAGTTACTTCTTGTGAATCTAAAGAATGTGCAAGTGGAAGGGGGAATACGCAATCAGAGGTAGATAAAGCAAGATATGAAGCAATTCAAGCTGTCGCAGAGTATAACCCTGAAAGATTAAGAACTGGTTTAGAACCAGTTAGATTAAGCAAGTTGGGGGAGTAGTGTGTAATGTAGTGTATAAGTTTATTTTGTTGAATTAATAAGTAGTATATGCCCGTTACTACCCCTTGTAAGAAAGGTGATGTCATTAACTAAGGGTAACATGAACGAAAGATTTAAATACCCTTAAATCCTATATATTCTATCACCTCTTTTTCCCCAGAAGACGGTTTCAGGCCATCTATTTGTTTGACTTGAAACCCCTTCTAGGGTTCGTATTATTATATTCTTATTGAATAGAAAACACTTCCTCGTCGTCTAAATGATGCAAATAATTCTCGAAGTTGATATTCAACCTCTTCAGGATCAGCATTGTTTTCATAAGCATTTAAAGCGCGAAGTATAATTTTTGTCCGGGGCCCGTCCATCTTTGACATTCTCGGAGAATCATCAAATCTCTTTTCAACTTCTTCTCTTGAAGTTAAACCTCTTACTTGACACTTCATTGAATGAGGTAAAACAATTTGTAAATAATCTTGAAGAGAAAGGGTTAAACTTTCTGTAGCCATTTTACTTTTCTTTTTTAACTTCTGCAGATTTTCCTTCAAATTCTGAATAATGACACTTTCCACAATAAACTCTATTCTGTGAAGTCATTAAAAATACTCCTGGTCCACATCGAGGACAAGATCTTTGACGTGTTACCTTTGTTCCTTCAATTTTATACTTTGAATATTTCTTACTTGTAGGTTTGTTCTTGTGCGGTTTTTTACCCTTTTTTACTGATTTTTTTACTCCCATTATTTTTTCTCCTTAGTTTTAACTCTTGGTTCTGTTTTTTCTTTATCTTTTAGTGTTTCATAAACTAAAGCTTCAACTTCAAATTTATTTATTCCAAAATAACCTTGGATTTTTTTAACAACCACGTTTTCTAATTCTTTAGAATATTTTTTAGCTAGAAATTCAATTATCTCTTGAGTTGTTGGAGTAATTTCTTTTTCTCCTTCTGCCTGAATTTCAATTCTATTGAATAAAGGGTTTTTAATTTCTGAGTTTATTTTTAGTTCCATTTTATCTTGCTTTTATTGCGAAAGTTCCTTTTTCTTTAATTCCAAGTTTTTGAGCAATTTCTGATTTTTCAGGATTAAGAATAATGATTTTTCCTTTTTGTGAATCAGTTAATTCTTTTGAGCCACACCGAGGACATTTATCTGCCTCTGTAATTGTTTTACAAATTTTACATGCTTTTTCTTTGCTCATTTTTTCTTACCTCCTTTTTTCCCTGCAGATTCTTTTTCTTGGGATTTTGCTAATTTTGTAGCTTCTTTTTGTAATTTAGCTTTGTCTTCTTTAATCCATTCTAATCTTCCTAATCCTGGTTGCCTCATTGTTAAACCCATTCTTAGGTCTCCACCCTTGTGACTTATTGCAACAATTCTTGCTAAACATAAATCGTCTTTTTTTAGAGTTTTTTTAGAGTTTTTTCCAGCAAGAGTATTTGTTTTGCTAAATGTAACATAATCGTCCATTGCTTGAGTGATATGAATCATTCCTTTTGTAGCTCCAAGATTGATAAATGCTCCGAAATTTGTTATCTCCTCTATAACTCCATATACTGTTTCTTGTAATTCTGGTCTCCAAGTTAATAATTTAAATCGCGATTTGTAATAAGCTGCTCCGTCTCCAGGAATAATAACTCCCTCGCCAACTTCTAAAACTTCAATAACAGAAATTACATTTCCTAATTCTTGATCATAATATTCTTCGTAAGTTTCTCTAAGCTGTTTATCTACAGCTTCACTAGTAGGTAGGCCAAAAAGTTTTGGCTCCACTCTTACATAATCCTCAACTTCAGTTAAGTAGAACATTTTAATAAAAAAAATAGTCAAGATTGGTTTTTAAAGGTTACTAAACTATAAAATTTCTAGATTCTTCTTATTTCTGATGATAACCTTGAAATTTTGAATCTTTGCCTTTAGTTCTTTGTCTAAAGTGGCAATTCCAGTAGATTTATTTTTTTTTAAAAATTTAATAATTACTTTATCAGTATAACCCCTTCCCTCTAATTCTATGTTTTGAAATTTGGATTTTTCTTTTTCTATAATTTTTAATGCCGAATTTGCAACTTGTTTTATCTTTTGCTTTTTGTTTGAGTTTGATACTTTTTTAATTTCTTCAATCACTTGTTTAGGAATAATTATTTTCATCCCAAGGAAGAGTAGTTCATCTATAAATTGAATTTTGTTTTCTACTCCCGCCAAGATAAACGATGTGTCAAGTAATACTTTTTTCATGTGTTTGCAAGTGAATGAGAATATAAAAACTTAACATTTATTAACTAATTATTCCTTTTTATCTTGAGGTTTTAAATGCAAGAAAAAGAGAATGTTCTAAGAATCTTTCAAGAATCTGAAAAAGCTTTTAGAGAAGGAGATAGTTCTTTATTAAGAAACTTAAGTAACCAAACAAATAACACTGCTTCACGAACACAAGACCCCGACAACATCGCAGTCGCAGTTATAATCTACTCATTAAGTAAGATTATTGAAAGAGGAGATTATAAAAAATATTCAAACAGCGAGAGATTTTCTAAAAACGTTTTACTCTATCTAAAAAAAAGCATCCAGTTAATTAAATCAAATAAAGATGAAGAATTAAAGAATACTTTAACTCATCTTAGAAGGGAAATTAATAATCTTTCTGGAAAAATGAAAAAATATATTCAAGAAGTTTTTAGAAAGGCCGAGATAAATAAAGCATCAAAAATATATGAACACGGGATTTCTATGGAAACAACTGCAAAACTTTTAGGAATTACAATGTTTGAACTTGCAAATTATGTAGGAAATAAAGTTGATTTTAATGAAGTCCGAGGGAATAAATTAATGACTGCAAGGCAGAGAGTAAAAACTGCAATGGAGATGTTTGGATGAAAGTTACCAAAATTGAGAAAAAAGTAATTGATTTTTTAGTTAATGAATATAGTGCAGAAGCTATCCTCTTTGTTGGTTCTAGGGCAATTGGAGATTTTAAACAGAACAGTGATTGGGATATTTGGGTGTTTACAAATCAAAAAAATAAAATTCCGGCTTACAAACTTCAAAAAAGATATGATTTAGAAAATGAAGATTTAGATTTATATTTTGCTTCAACAAAACAAATATTTGACTGGAATATTTTTGGAGTAAAACTAATGTTTAACAAGATTGTATATGATCCAAAGGGGATAGCAAAGAAGATTGTAGAAAAAGCTAAAAGGGTTTATGAAAAAGGCCCTTCAAAATGGGAAAGACAATATGCTCTTTGGAGGATTGACAAAGTTAAAAGATATGAGAACAAATTTAAAGATTTATTAAAAGAGAAAAATTATCTTGAATTGTATGAAAGAATTGCGAATGCTGTTTTGGAAACAACCTTTGTTTGGTGGTATGGTATTCGGAAAGAATGGCCTCCTCGCCCTCAAAAGATGTTTTCTGATCTAAAAAAGAGGGACTTAAAATTTTATAACTATCTAAAAAAGATTTCATCAAATAAGACTTCACAAAAAAAGAGAATTAAACTCCTAAGAAGATTACATCGATATTTTTTTAGTAGTAAAGCGTATAAAAAGGTTGCAGGCAAGGAGGTTGAAGAAAAGTTAAAGGGATTAAAATGAACAAAGCATTAATTTTCGACGCAAGTAGTTTAATTTCCTTAGCCATGAATGGATTGTTTGATGAGTTAAGAAGTCTTAAAAGAGTTTTTAATGGAAAATTTTTAATTACAAAAGATGTGTTTAATGAATCAATTGCTAAACCTCTAACCATTAAACGGTTTGAACTTGAAGCAATTAGATTAAATCAACTTGTTGAGGACAAAACTCTTGAGTTTTCAAATGTAGACGAATCCCAGATTCAAACAGAAACAAAAAAAATTCTTGAGCTTTCAAATTCAATGTATAAGTCAAAAGACGAATTTGTTAAAATGATTGATTTAGGAGAAGCTTCGTGTTTAGCATTAAGTAAAATTCTAACCACTCAAAAAGTCCCAAACCTTATTGTAATTGATGAAAGAACAACAAGGATGCTTTGCGAATCCCCAAATCAATTAAAAAAACTTCTGGAGAGAAAGTTGCATATTCGGGTTAATCTTCAAAAAGATAATTCCTCTTATTTTAAAGAGTTTAAAATTATTCGTTCTTGTGAGTTAATTTACGTTGCATTTAGAAAAAACCTAACTCTATTGAAGGGCAAGCAGAGTTTAGATGCATTACTGTGGGCATTAAGATTCAAAGGGTGCTCCATTTCAGATGAAGAGATTAAGGAAATTAAGTTACTTAAACTTTAAAAACAAGACAATCTCTATTTTTTTATGGGTGTGTCGCTTAATGGTAAAGCGGTCGGCTCCAGACCGACAGCCCAGGGTTCGATTCCCTGCACGCCCATTAAAATTTATTTAGTTTCCCAAAATCAAAAATTTCCTTTTCCCCGATAACAAATACACTGAATTTTAACAAACTTCTTTTAGGAATAATTGAAAAATAATCTTCATACTCCTCTTCGTAATCATTAACAGCTTTCCCTTGGGGATAGTTTAAAAAACTTGGGAGAATAATCACTTTCTTATTCTTAAATTTTCCAATTAAAAAACATTTAAAGAATTCTTTTTTTATTTTTTTAGAATCCTGAATTAAAACACTTGGATGGAGGTGTCCCAGAATTATCATTTCTGACTTTTCAAACTCTTTTGTGGGGGGAATTTTATCTCCATGTATAAATAAAAGTTTACCCTGAATATAGGATTTTTTCATTTTTCCAAATGTAAAATCAATTGTATCATGATTTCCTTTGATAAAAATAATGCTCTTTAGTTTTACTTTTGTTTGTAAGAAATTCAAAAGATCCTGAAAATCTTTTTTTTCTTGATATTCAAAACCAAAAGAATGAGTAATATCTCCAAGGAAGATTAGTTCTTTTACATTCAAATCTCTTTCTTGCAAAGTCAAGAACAATTTTTCAAATTCTTTTTTCAATTCAGTTGTCTGAGTATTTGGAAGAAGAATTCCTTGTTGATTTAACATATGTTCATATCCCAAATGAAGGTCCCCTATCACTAAGATTTTCTCTTTAAAAAAATAAACTGCTTTGTTTAATAATAAAAAATCTTGTTTCATTTTTTCCCTTTCAGATGTAGCTGATGCATTCTTTTTAGAAATTGTTGCTTGTCCTCTATTCTTATTAGGTCCGTATGTCCTTGTAACATCAAATTTAGTGCAAAAGGACTAGGAAGAGGAGTATCTAAAATTTTAATTTTAATATTTTGTTTGTTTATTTCAGAAACAATTTTTTCTGCATTATTAAGATCCATTAAATCTTCTAAAACTTCTCTACGAGCCTCCCTTAATATTGGAAACTCTTGAGTTATCTTTCTAACTGCTGCTAAAATAAAATGGCTTTTCATTTGCTGTTTACCCACGCTTTTACTTCTTCCTTTGTAGGTTCTTAAAATCATTAAAGCCCGAGTTGCACAATGTCTAAATCTCCTTGCCAAAATATCAGTCTTTTCAATTGCTTCAGTTAAAATGTCTCTTAGATCATTAGTACATAACGCACGGATTGCTTTTTCTAAATTCATTTTTTCTCCTGCAAAATAAAACCCTCTATCATTAATTCCCATTTCTAAATCTCTTCCCCCTGCCCTTGCAACTAAATATCCCAAAGCCCTTGATAAAACATCATTAACCCTCCTTCCATACATTGAATGAAAAAATAAATAGTTTTTTTCGCCTCTGTATTTTTCAACTAAAATTTGTTTTGAATCGGGAATTTCTAAAAAGTTTTGCTGAGTTAAGAAATAATTATAAATTGCTTTCGAGGTGGATTCTTGATCTGTTAAATAAAGATAATCTTGAATAAATTTTAAAATTTCTTCTTCAGATTTATCAGAATTAAATTTTTCTTTCATTAAACTTCTGAATTTATTTATCTCTAATGCAGAGTCAAAGCTCAAAGGCAAAGCTTCTGAAAACCAAGATGGAATTGTTGGCTTTCGTTCAACAGTCTGTTTAACATATAAATTCATTCCTCGAGTGTAAAGGTAAATATATTTTTTGCCCCCCAAAACAAAGACATCGCCTTTTTTCATTCTCTCTAAAAACCCTTCTGTGATCATTCCTCTTTGTTCCCCATTTGGGGCTATTTTTACATTTACAAAAGATTCCTCTGGAATTGTTCCAAGGTTAGTTAAATACAAAACTCTCGCAAGCTTACCTTTTTTCCCGATTTGTTTTGTTTCCTCATCATACCAAATCTTCCCATAAACATAAGATTTCTCTAAAGCATATTCCCCCGAAAGATAACTAATTACATCTAGAAAATCTTTTCTTGAAAGAGTTGAATAACAATAACTTTTTTTAATTGTAGAAAATAACTCTTCTTCATCCCAGACTTTCTGAATTGCCATTCCATAAATTTGTTGAGATAAAACATCTAAACAATTCTTAGGAAAAAATATTTTATTTATTTTTCCTTCAATCATCTCTTTTTGAATAACTGCGCATTCAACTAAATCGTCTCTATCTAAAACAATAAATCTGCCCTTTGCAGTTTCATGAAGCTTGTGTCCTGCTCGTCCTAATCTTTGAAGTGCCCTTGAACTTGACTTTGGACTACCCATTAAAATTACTAAATCAATATAACCAATATCAATTCCTAATTCTAATGAAGTTGAACAAATTACTACTTTCAATTCTCCGTTTCTTAGTTTCTCCTCAATTTCAAATCTAGAATCCTTACTCATTGAGGAATGGTGAGCTGCGATATTATCTTCTCCATAAATTGTAGGAAATTTTTCTTTAAGTAAATGAACCATCCTCTCTGTTCCTGCTCGGGTGTTTGTAAAGATTAAAGAGGTTTTATGGTCTTGAATAAGTTGTGAAACTAAGTTATACATTTCAGAGTTAATATCTTCATCATTGATTAAATCTTCAACAGGAGTTAAAACTTTAATATCAACTTTTTTGTTTAGCGGAACAATTGCAATTCCAACACTTCTCTCGTCGTCAATTCCTACCAGATACTTTGCAACTTCTTCAATTGGAGCAACAGTTGCACTCAATCCGATTTTTGTTGGCCAGATTTCACTCACCTTATTCAACCGTTCAAGAGTTAAACTAAGATATGTTCCTCGCTTATTATCTAAAGAATGAATTTCATCAATAATACAAAATTCTACACTTCTAAGAGATTCTACGAATTTTTTACTGGTTAAAATGATGGCTAAAGATTCTGGAGTTGTAACCAAAATGTGGGGAATTCGTCTATACATTTTTGCTCTTTCTGAAGGAGAAGTATCTCCTGTTCTAAGTCCAACCCTAATTTTTTGGAGTTTGATATTCTCTTTTTCTGCAAGTTCGTAGATTTCCTCTAAAGGTTCAATTAAATTTTTTGAAATATCATTACTTAATGCTTTTAATGGAGAAGTATAAACTGCGTAGATCTTGTCTTCGAGTTGGTTTTTCTCTGCAAGCATAACTAAATAATTCAAAATAGAAAGAAATGCAGTTAGGGTTTTGGTTCCTCCTGTTGGAGCAGAAATTAGAATGTCCTTTCTTTGCCAAATATTTAGCACACCGTATTTTTGGGTTAATGAAAATTTAAGAAATTTATTAAAAAACCATTTACTCACAAGTGGATGGAGTATCTTTTTAATATCTTCTTCATTACATTCAGCTGTTTCATAAATAGAGGTCATTTTAAAGAAAAATAATATTTATCTAGATTAAGAGGAGTTTATTAAATTTGTGCTTCTGAAAATAAAAACATTTATAAATACATATGAATTAGTTTTCATATGAGTAAAACAACTTACCACTTTTTTTTTAAAAATCTTGCAAATCCTTTGAAAGTAGACATAATTGTTAGTTTAAATTTAAAACCCAAAAGTGTAGGAGAAATTGTAAACGATTTGAAAGTCGAACAAAGTAAAATATCTCACGCCCTCTCTTCTTTAAAGTCATGTAATATCGTTCAAGTCGAACGCCGAGGAAAAGAAAGATTTTATTCTTTAAACAAAGATACAATTATTCCAATGTTAAAACTAATTGATAACCATTCTTTAAAACATTGTAAAGGAAAGTGTGTAAATTGTGGAGAGTTGTGTAGAAAATGAAATTTAAAGGATGTATTGTGGAAGAAAGTTTAGAAGATAATAGAATTTTAAATGGAATTGAAATTTTAAGAGTTAGAATAACAAATGAAGAAAAGTCTTCAGAAAGATGGCATATTTATGATTCTCTCTTAACAGAGGAACAGATAGATTCAGTTCATTCTTTTTTAAAGCAAGGGTGGTATGCACATTTTTGGAATAATAAAATGATAATAATCTTATTTAAAAGTAAGAAATTTGAATTTGATATTAACGATAAAAATAAATGGAATCCCGCTGTGGAATATGGTTTATCTATAGGAATCCCTAGACAACAATTGGATTTTCAATTGGAGTTTTAAAATGAAAATAATCTACCTCGATAATGCTGCAACAACAAAGGTGGATGAAAGAGTTGCAAAAGAAATGCAAAAATGTCTTTTAGAAAATTATGGAAATGCGTCGTCATTGCATTTTAAGGGAGAAGAAGCTAAACGGATTCTTGAAAAATCTAGAGAAATAATTGCAAAGAAAATTGGTGCAAAAAGAGATGAAATTGTCTTTACAGGTTCTGGAACAGAGTCAAATAATTTTGCTTTAAAAGGTTTATTTTTTGAGAATTTGAAAAATTCAATAGGAAAAAATCATATTATCACAACTAAAATTGAGCATGATTGTATTCTTAATTCATGTAAATGGCTTGAACAAAATTTTGGAGCTAGAATTACTTATCTTGATGTTGATAAGAAAGGTTTTGTAGATTTAGAGCAACTTGAAAATTCAATTGATGAAAAAACTTTGGTGATTTCAGTAATTCATGGAAATAATGAAATTGGAACAATTCAAAATTTGAAGGAAATTGGTAGAATTTGTAAATCAAAGGGAGTTTTGTTTCATACAGATGCTTGTCAAAGTTTTACAAAAGTTGGAATTGATGTTTCGAAAATGAATCTGGATTTGGTTACGTTAAATGCGCATAAAATACACGGACCAAAGGGAGTGGGAGCATTATATATTCGAGGAGGAATTAAGATTTTTCCATTACTTCATGGAGGAGGACAAGAATTTAAATTAAGAAGCTCAACTGAAAATATTCCAGGAATAGCAGGATTTGCAAAGGCAGTTGAAATATCAAATGAATCTGAAAATAAAAAGATACAAAAATTAAGAGATTATTTTATAGATGAATTACTAAAAATTCCAGACCTCCAAATTAACGGAGCTTTTGGAGATAAAAGACTTTGTAATAACATAAATGTTTGCTTTTCAAATATCGAAGGCGAGGCAATTGGAAGTTTTTTAAACTCTAAGGGAATTTATACCTCTACAGGTTCAGCGTGTTCTTCAAAGTCCCTTGATCCAAGCCATGTTCTTCTTGGAATTGGATTAACTCCTCTTCAAGCAAATTCTTCAATTAGAATAAGTTTGAGTAAATTTATAACTAAAGAAGATGTTAATTTTGCATTACAAGAAATTAAAAAAACAGTTAGTAAACTTCGAATGCTAAGCCCATTTGTAAGGAGGTAAAATGAGAGACGACTTTAAAAAATTTGGATGTGAATTCAAAAACGAAGCAGAATGTGAAGAAGAACTTGATGAAGAAGATTTATCATTAGACGAAGTTGAAGAAGACTTTTTTGAAGAGTAAAATGCCAAAAACCAAAATTAGTAAAAAAACAAAACTTGGAAAGTTGCTAGTTGAAAAACCAGAGGCAGGAGAGATATTATTTGAAGCAGGACTTTCTTGTGTAATGTGCCCAATGGCTCAGCAAGAAACAATTGAGCAAGGATGCAAATCACACGGAATGAGTAATAAAGAAATTGATGAACTTATTAAAAAAATAAATAAGGAATAAGATGAAAGTTGATCTCGGTAATTTAGGTTTTGAAATAGACAATAGTCTTAGAAATAAGTATTCTAGATCTAAGCAAATATTTTTAGATAAAAGCGTAGCTGAAGCTTTGGTTAAAGCAAAAGAGATGCTCCCAAAGGAACTTAATTTTAAAATCAAAGATGGGTTAAGAACACTTGCTGAACAGGAAATGATTGTCAAACAAACTGAAAAAGCATTTAAGAAAAGCCATCCAAAGAAATGGGAGAAACTTCTTAAAATTTATACTGGCGGATATGAAGAACTAAAACTTAAAAAGATTTCATACATGAATCATCGTTCTGGAAAAGCAGTTGATTTAACAATAAGTAAAAAAGGGAAAGAGCTAAATCTTGGAGGAGTAAGATTAGATAAGCGAGATGGAATTAATTATTATAAAGAAGGAAGAATTGCAGAGAATAGAAAGCTTTTAAAAAAAGTTTTATCAAAAACAGGATTTAAAGTATATAAAAAAGAATGGTGGCATTGGGGGTTTAAAGGATGACGCTAACATACACAAAAAAACTTATGAAAAGGTTCAAGAATCCAAAGTTTGTAAAGTCAATTAAAAATCCTGATGCATTTGGAGAAGTTGGAAATTTGAAATGTGGAGATGTTTTACATTTAGAATTAAAAGTAAAAGAAAATAAAATTGTGAGTATTGGATTTAAAACATTTGGATGCCCTTCAGCAATTGCGTCGTCAGATGTAGTTTGCGAATTAGCAAAAGGAAAAACCTTGGAAGAAGCAAAAAAAATAACAAAAGATGAAATTATCAAAAAACTTGGAGGAATGCCAAAGATGAAGATTCATTGTTCTATTCTAGGAATTCAAGCTTTGAAAAAAGCAATTGAGAATTATGAAAAAAAGCGGGGAGCTCTAACAGCCTATAAGAATTAAATGAACAATCATTTTGTTTCTACTGACCCCCTGATGCCCATATTTGGGTTTCTCTCTTAATCTTATATTTTATGATATAATTATCTTATTCTAAAAACAACTGTTACTGAAGCAGAAATTTCTTGTTCTGAAGGTTGAATACTTGTTGCCGCTGACTTAACCGCATCAAGAGATTGCTCTTCTGTTGCGGAGAAAGTTCTCCAAGGATAATATCCAAAATAATTTACAGAAACAGAAACTAATTTACCTACTTTTTTGTTCAGACCTTCTGCAACAGACTCTGCCTTTATCTCCGCATCTTGAGCTGCAAGTTTCATTGCTTCTGCTTTATACTCATTTTGAAGTTCTTGACTTAACTCAAAATCAATATAACTTATCTCTGCTCCTGCCTCAACACCCGCGTCGATTAAAGTTCCAATTTTTTCTAAATCTTCAGTTGGAATTTCAACTTTCAGTTGATGAACTGCTTGATAACCTAAAAACTTTCGCGAATTATATGCCCAATCATAGCTTTCATAAATATTAAAATTCAAAGTCTGAATCTGATTTGATTCAATTCCTTGTTCTACTAAAGCAGATTTTACATTTGCAACAATTTCTGCATTAGAATTTTTAGCATCAACACTTGAATCTTCTAAAGTTTCAATAGTAAAATAAATTGCAACTAAATCTGGAACTGCATTAACTGTTGAAACCCCCTGAACACTTAGAGTGTCTGAATAAGGGTAGATTAAGGAGTTAATTAGCGAGTAAGCAATTAGGCTCAAGAACAAAACTCCCGCAACAATAATTAAAGTTATTTTAATTGACTTTTCCATAAGGAAATTAAGTTCAATCTGCTTAAAAATCTTTCTTTAGATAGTCTTTAGTTAATAATTTAAACTCTTAATGTTCTTGTTTAATATGAAATTTAATGAATTTAAAACTACTTCAGGTAAGTTAGTCTTAGCTGGAAAAAATGCAGAGAATAATGAAAAGTTAGTTGAACAGGTTGAAGATTCTGAGATAATATTTCATACTGCAAAACCAGGAAGTCCGTTTGTGAACATAAAGGCAAACAAAACAAATAAACTAGACAGAAAAGAAGCTGCAATCTTTTGTGCTCTTAAAAGCCAAGATTGGAGAGATGATAAATCAAATGTCGAGGTTCATAGTTTTTTAGGAAAAGACATCTATAAGACAAGGGGAATGAAAGTTGGTTGTTTTGGAATTAAAAAAATTCAGGAAAAGATGTTAATTAAGAAAAAAGAGATTGAGAGCTTTACTTTTTAGATTTCTTTATTGCTACAAAGGCACCAAGCATTGCGCCTAGAAAATTAAAGACTAAATCTAATGCATTATTTATGTAAGTTCCGACGCCAGTTTCTTCATAATAAACATAAGCTCCGAATTCCATTACTTCGTTTAATGCTCCAATTCCCATTGCAGCTAAAACTGCTAGTAACCAAATTGGAAATTTAGATTTTGAATTTAAATATTTTTTAATTACAGAAAAAAGGAAAATTGCAGTTAGAAAGTAAAAGAAAAAGTGCAAGACTTGGTCATATTTTAGAATTAAATAAGGTTCTGGAATTAAATTAAGAATCATGAGAGAATACCAACTTTGTCCTTTATATCTAAAACTTCCTCCTGAAAAGTGGAGAAACATCCAGACTAAGAAGCCTATTTTCGCATAGATTGGATAAGAAAAATGTTTATCGGAAAAATGGATTATTAGAACTACAACAAAAGCAATTACAGCGTAAGTTAGAAACTCGTAATTAGATTGTAAAATTCCTAATCCAGAAAAAACTGCAATTAAAATTAAAGATAGTGTAAGGAAGACTTTTTCGAATTTCATAAGATTAACAAGGTTTATTAATATAAAAAGGTTTAGGAATTCATGCCATCGCCTCAAGGTAGAATTCAAATTGGAAAGTACGGAGTTACAGAAAATTTTCTACAAACTCTAGCAACTTATTTTAAAAAATATAAAACAGTTAAAATTTCAGTCTTAAAGTCTGCAGGACACACTAAAGAAAAAGTTAAGGAAATAGAAAAAGAAATTATTGAATTTCTCGGAACTGGATTTAGAAGCAGAGTCCTTGGGTTTGTAATTGTATTACAACGAAGAAATTAGAATTTCAGTTAACCTTGCTTATTTGGAGATTATGCGCAATTTTTAAACGATTATTTATCACCGAAAGAGAAACGATTTAGAATTCCCCGAGGATAATTTCTTAATTTAAGCTCATTCCCGTATTGTCTTTTAATCGCTATTTTCTCCA
>CAZUQL010000011.1:0-14178 GCA_964622565.1 Candidatus Woesearchaeota archaeon
AATGATTGGTGAGGTGGAGAATTTGAAACTTTTGTTTTAGATTGTCCTTTATTCAAAAGAAAGTTGATTGTTAAAAATAAAGAAATTTATGGGATGGGAAACTCTTGGAATTTAGATTTACAAATAGAAAAGAAAAAGAAAAAGAAAAAGAAAAAATAAAATAATTAAGCACTTCCTGCTGAATAGTCTGCTTCTGATGGTGCATATAACAAGTTGTTTTGACCTGTAATAAATGCCCAATAACCCTCTGTAGGATAAAGCATACTTATTGGAAGACTTTCTTCATTTAGAACAGTTACGTCTGCTAAATCCGTCAAAGTTCCACCACTTAAATCTTGAACTTCAAGTGACTTAAGAACATCAGTTAAACCATAATGTCCGATTAAATTCCAACCTGTTGTTAAAGTTACTTGCGGAGGCATTGAACCCATCTCATTTCCTACTCCATAGTATTTCTTACCGTCATAGTAAACTGTTGAAGATTCACCCATCTCTACATAATATCCATAACCTGGAATTACATCACTCCATCCAGAATTTTCACTCCATTCTTCTCCGCCTGTTTGATAATACCACTTGTTCTTGCCTGTTGATTCATCATATTGATATGCCCAAATTTTGTTCACATCTGATCTAACATCATTTAAGATAGTTTGATAGTTTGTATCATCATCTTCTGGAACAAGAGGGAATGAAATTAGATTCCATCCAGAATTAAGTTCTAATTTATAAGTGTACACATGAACACTTAGGTCTGCTTCAGCATATCCTCCGTCATCATCTGTCACCTGTACAGTAATTATTTGGTCTCCTTTTTGATTATATGTTGGAGTCCAAGTTATTTCTCCTGTACTTGGATTAATTGAAACACCGCTTGGTGCAGAACTTAAACTATAGGTTAAAGAATCTCCACTACTTATATCTGAACTCTCAACATCATAGTTAAATGTTTCGTCAACTACTGCAGTTGCAGAGTCTGGTAGGTTATCTAATGTTGGCGCCACATTTAAAACAGTAATTACAATATTTGCAACTGTTGTTGCACCGTCTGAATCTGTAACTGTTAAAGTAACAGAATACTGGTCATCTGCGTCGTCGTCAACAAATTGATGAAGTTCTGAAATAGAACTTGTTGTTGAACCACATACTGAACCAGTTCCATCACCCCAACTAATTGAATAGTCTAGAGTGTCGTCATCTGCTCCAGGATCTGAAACACTTGCAAATAAAGTTGCAAAGTCCATTTCGTTTATTGGTGTTGTGATACTTGACGAATCAATTGTTGGTGCTACATTTACACAAGTTATTGTTGCAGTATCTGTATCTGTTCCTCCGTCGTCATCTGTAACTAAAAGAGAAACTGAATAAGTTCCATCTTCTAAACAGCTAAACATTGGATTTTGTGAATCAATTTCATAACCTTCTTCGCCATCAAAGTTCCATACATAAGTAAATGTGTCTTGAGTTCCTTGGTCTGTTGCACTTCCGAAAAGCTGAACAGATTCTCCTTCATTAACATTATAATCTCCATTTGCATTTGCAATCGGATTAACATTTAATACAGTAACTGTTGAGTCATCTGTATCCAAAAATCCTGCATCATCTGTTGCTTGAACTGAAACAGCATAAGGTCCATCGTCTACACAAACAAAAGAAGGTGAAACTCCAAATGCATCGTCGTAAACTCCGTCATTATCTAAGTCCCATGCATAATCTAAATCTGAATCAACAGTATCAGAAGAGCCTGAAGCAGATAATGTAATAGTTGTCCCTTCATCACATGAATAAGGACCATTTGCTTCTGCTGTTGGAGCCTGACAATCATAAGTATATGAAAGATCAAATCCAGTAGGATCCCAAATTGAATTTCCATATTCATCTTCTGCTCTAATATGATAAGTTACTTCTAAAGTATCAGAAGGATTTTCTGAATCACTTGAAAGAGTTCTACAATAAAGATCCCCTCCCATATGAACCATCTCTCTTGAAATTGGGTCTGGATCGTTAGGATTTCTATAACGAATTTGAACACTTACAATATCTGACTCGTCCGTAACAATAGCACATATGGTAACATCGTTTGAACAAGTAGGAAATTCTGGATTTTCAGCTATCTCTGAAATTACTGGCGGATTTGTTTCATCTCCGGTAATAAGAACATCATCTAATGCTGCGAAATCTCCTAAGTTTTCTCCTGCGTTTATGAGAAACCTAACCTTTAAGTTAGGATTATCTTCAGCAGAACTAGGTAAGGATGTACTTAATTGAGTGTATGCCATATCCCCATTAATTGATTCGATTTGATTCCACGAAGAACCTCCATCAACTGAAAATTCTGTAGTAAATGAATTATCGAACTCCAAACTTTGGATTAACCGATAATATGAAAGTTGGATATTTGAATAACCTGTTGTATCAATATTCATACTTATTATCATATCATCAGGGTCTGGTCCTCCATTAAATAAAGCAGCGTAAATTCCGGTATTTACATATGTAGAATCGCTTGTAATAACTGGGTAATCAAATGTTGTCCATTGATTAAAATTACCAGATTCGAAACCATCTTCAAATAAACTATCTGCACTTGCAATTCCAAACATTAAACTTAATCCAATTAAAACTAAAATAATTTTTTTCATTTTTATACCTCCTTTCAATACTATAAAATCCAAACTATGTCTGGCCATAGTAAACTTATGAGTTATCTCTTTAAAAGTATTATTGTCGTCGAGAAAAACAATTTTGTTATTACTTAATTTAAGTACTTCCGATTCCTTCCAAATCTTCTTGATAAAAAAGAGAATGTTAAACCCAAAAGTAACCCCAGTCTTGTTTCAACTTCGGAAGTTTCATACATCTCTATTCATTCTCCAAAGGTAGCTGATGGAACGAGTACGGTTCGAGAATAAGTATCTCCTTGGGTATTCTTAAGAGTTCCTTCTCCCCAATTAGGACTGATATAAGGGATTTCAGATTGGAGGATTATTTGGAATGGGTCTATCTTTCTTGTAGAAAGGCTTACTAGAGAACTATCTAAACTATTTGACACAGGGGTTCCTAAAACGGGATTTCCTTCCATGTCTTGAATAAGAAATTTGTAAGCTCCAGCATCCCATCCTCCTTGAAGTTGAACTTGAGAAATTGATTCTAAGTTCGGATTTATCCTATGAATAATTGCTAATTCATTTCCAGGACGACTAATATCAAAATCTCCTGTTTCCCAAGTTAAATCAACTATAATTACCATGATAAACTTATTTTTTATGGGTTTTTGATTCTTTTGTTTTTTCAAAGCAAAGCTTTTTTAATGTATTATTCTTAAAATTTAAATGGTGAATGTAGAAAAGATAATTGGAAAAGTGAACCCCTCTCTTTATGCTTCAAATGGAAAGGCGTTGTTAAAGAAGTATAAAACAATTGAAAATATTCCTGTAAATGAAGTTTTACCTCAACCCATAATTATCTCATTTGACGAATCAAGTGTAGTGTTAAAAACCCAGAGTAAACGAAAAGAATTAGAAGGTGAATCAAAATCCGAACACAAGATTATTTATGATTCCTCATCAGAAGTTCTTGAGTCAATTTATTTCTTTATCTTGGACCTGTTAACTGAAAATGGGTATAAACCAGACAAGTTAGTAGATAATTTTACTTCTACTCCTGGAGGAAGTCATTTCTCAGAAATCGGAATGAAGGCAACGAAAATGCAAGAAGAAGCAATGAAAATGATGGGAAGTATTAATACTGTTTTGCGAAGCACACTCAACATTGTTTATGATTTAAAAGAATTTAAAATGAGACTTGAACATTATGATAATTTAAGATCTAAAAATGAAGAAACAAAAAAATCAGCTTTACTCTCTTTAAAACAAATTTGGTTAGACAAGGTTGATATCCAAAAAGGAAACTCTTCTATAAAGGCAATGGCATTAGGACAAGCAGGTTTCACGACGCTACTGGATGCATTTTTGTATGCTAATACACTTCAACAAGTTAAGGATATTGATTTAAATGAAAGAGTAAAAAGAATTCTTTATCCACGAGTTCAAGAATTTAATACCTGGATTTCAGAATCTGAAAATGAACTTAGAAAAAGATATGAAATTGAGAAAAATTATTTAAAAAGTCAAGTAAGTAGTTTAAAACTTTACTCTCGTTGGGCAAGGCCGTATTTAGAAACTGCAAATGAACTTTCGATGGAAGATAGAAAACGAGACGCTTCTTTAATAAAAATGTTCAACACTGTTAGATTTGATTTAACTTTATTTGCAAAAAATGAATTAAAGCCCAGTTCATTTAAAGCATTACATAAAGAGGGGCTACTTCCTTCAGGAGAAATCAAACCAAAAAGAAAATATTACTCTTGCATTTTAGTTGATTTTAAATTTAGGGGGATTCCTCGACAAGGAGCAATCACCGGGCGTTCTGAAATTTCTTTCAAGGGTTATGCTTTAAATGAAGACGAACTTCGAGCAATGGAAAAGGAACTTGGAAAAGAAGATTTAGAAGAAGTTTTGAAACTTATCAAAGGAGCAACTACAGAAAGTTTAGACCAAATTCAAAAGGATGTTGAAGAATTTTTAGGTGAAGACAAGACTGAAGGGAAGAAAGAAGAGAAGAAAGAGAAGAAAAAATTTTCATTTAATATCCTTCCAGAACCAATTGCAGAAATGTTTAATATCAAAGATAAAGACGACGAACCAAAAAAAGAAAAAAAGAAAGACGATGAGGTTTACAAAATTAGGGAAGATGATAGACTGGAAAAAGAATATTTACGACCTTTAGCAGCAGATACAGCAGCGTCAATGGCATTTACTTTTTTTGATGTTTACAAGAAGGCACACCGGATGCCGAGTTATAATTAATTTTGGTTTAATTTCCCTCTTATTTTTCATCAAACTTATTATCCTTTCAAAATTTTAAATTTGTTGGTTCTCAACCGAAACCCTTAAATAGAAATTGGTAATTGGTTTTGTATGAAAAAATTAATGGTTTTACTCTTGGGTTTTGTATTGATTCAGGGTATTTTTGCAATTGATCTTTCTATAGAGAAAAAAACTCCTTCAAGTGCAATAATTCCTGGGTTTAATCAACCAGCGTATTTTGATGTTACTGTACGAAATAATGGGGCTAGTGATAATTTTCGGTTTTATAATTTGCTCGGGTTTAGTATGGCTCCAAAAGGAACAGTTTTTATTGGTCAAGGGCAATCAAAAAAAGTTCAGGTGATGGTTTATCCCCGGGATAATTTGGGCTCAAAAGGATTTTATACTTTTCAATATTTTATTAAAGGGAGTGGAAACGAATCAGTTAAAGATACCTTAACCTTGGATATTTTAGAGTTAGGCGAAGCATTTGAAGTGGGAACACAAGAAATTAATCCTGAAACAAGTTCGTTAGAAGTTTATATTAAGAATAAAGAACACTTTGATTTTCAAAATATGGATGCAAAATTTTCTTCGGCGTTTTTTGAATTTGAAGAAAATTTGGATTTAGAACCTTATGAAAAAAAATCTTTTAAAATAGATTTGGAACAAGAAGATTTTAAAGAAATTCTAGCAGGCTTTTACACATTAAATGTGAAACTAAATATTGAAGGAATTGGAGGAGTTGCAGAGGGAACAATTAAGTTTAATGAAAAAAGTTTAGTAGAATCAAACTCAGATAAATATGGGATTTTAAGTAGAACTGAAGTTTTATCTAGAGTAAATAAAGGTAATGTAGTTTCAGAGGTTCAACTCTCTACAAAAAGAAGTGTTATTTCAAATTTATTTACTACTTTTAATATTGAACCAGATTCGTCACAGAGACAAGGCGTTTCTGTTTTTTATGTTTGGAATGAGAATTTAAATCCTGGAGAAACTCTTGAAGTTAAGGTTAAGACAAATTGGATGTTTCCAATCGGGGCTATTTTATTTGCTGTTTTTGCGGTTTTATTTGTGAGGTGGTTTTATTGGAGAGATTTAGTGATTCGGAAGAAGATTTCTTTTATTCATTCAAAAAAGGGACATTTTGCATTGAAGGTTTCTTTATTTGTTCATGCGAAAAAATATATGGAGAGGGTGAATATTGTAGATAATGTTCCACGAATTTTAAAGTTGTATCATCGATTTGGTTCTGAACTCCCAAAAAGAATTGATGAGAATAAAGGAAGAGTTGAATGGAATTTTGAAAAACTTGAGGAGGGTGAAGTTCGGATTTTAAGTTATATTATGTATTCAAAGGTTGGAGTATTTGGAAAATTTGCACTTCCTACAGCAACGGGAATTTTTGAAAGAGAAGGAAAGATTCGGGAAGTTAATTCTAATAAGTCTTTTTTTATTGCAGAGAAAAAAGAGGAATAAAAATCCCTCCACCCAGATTCGAACTGGGGATCTCCCGGGTTCTGCTGAACTTCTGACTTTTCAGGTTTCATAGTTATCCTTATGGAAGCTCCGCCTTAGTTTTCTACAGCCAGGCGCTCTAAACCACTGAGCTATGGAGGGATACTCTCAATCAAATATCAAGAGATGTCTAATTAAGCTAAAGTGCATTTTTAAGTTTGTTGGTGGGTTTTAATTAATCTCAAAAGATTTATCTATCTCACAACGAAAAAGTTTAAAAACTAAATCCTCTCTAAAAATTTAATTAATTAAAAGAGGAAAATGGAAGACAAGATAAACGATGCATCTTTGGAAGAAGACACTTTTGACAGAGATGTTGATGATATATTTGATGATTAATTAAAAATACTTTTTCTTTATTTATTTTTTTAGTAACCAAGATTTTCTCTCGATAGGAAGAAACTTTTCAATTGCATACCTTAAAGTTGTTCGAGGAATATTAGAATAGTTTTCTTCAAGAAATTTTTCAAGAATTTTTTTATCCCTCTTTCCAACCTCTCTTAACATCCATCCAACTGCTTTATGAATTAAATCTTCTTTATTATCCAGAAGGATTTTTGAAATTTTTAAAGTATCTTTAAATTTATTTTGTCTAATAAATGCGTAAGTTGAAACAATGGATATTCTTCGCTCCCATAAACTTTCTGATTTTGCTAAACTATAAAGGAGGTTTATTTTGTCTGAGTTTTCTAAAAGGTAACTTCCGAGGATGTTTGGAGCAGTTAAGTCTACTAAATCCCAGTTATTTATTTTTGTTGTGTTTGCTAAATAAAACTCAAGAAGTTCATCTTTATTTTTTGTTGCTTCGAATTGTTTTACTAAAATTAAAAGTCCAGATAATCGTTCTTCGTGAAATTTTGAGTTCAACAAATTTTGAATTTCGTTTAATTGGAGGGATAAATTACTTTTTACAATTCCGCGGATTTGGGGAACAGTTATTCCTAAAAAAATATCTCCTTCTCCATATTCTCCTATTCCTGTTTTAAAAAATCTCTGAAGAATTTTAGCTTTTTCAGGATTTGTAAATTTTGAGATTTCTTTTTTTAAGTTGGATAACGTAGAGTTATTCATTTTTTAAAACTAAGATGTTGTTTGTCTTGCTTATTTCTTCGGAGGGGTAATTGATTTCTAAAATTAGTTCTTTAAAGTTTTTGTCTATTTTTAAGTTTTCAAGTGAGGCACCCATGCCTGTTCCTATTTCAAGTGCTTCTATTGGAACAATTTTTATTTCTTTTAGATCGGCGGATATTTTGAGATTAAAATTTTTTGAATCTTTTAATCCATTATTTCTAACTAAAAAATCTAAACTTAACAAATCGCCTTGAGTTGAAAAAGAAGCTGTTTCAAATTCTAGGTCAGGAAGGCTTTTCTCTGAATAAAGTTGAGCTATTTTCTCTGGAATATCATCTCCGAGGTTTTGATTGCAGTTTGTAAAGTTGTACATTATGTTGTTTTCGTTTTCAGAATGGGTAAATCCAAGTGCGTGAAGGATTTCGTGAATTGCAACGTTAGGATTATAACAATTCGAATTTCTAATTAAAAGTACAATTGAATTAGAGATAAGATTGAAGTTTCCTGCTTGAGTTATTTTTACAGGTCCGCCTTCACCTGCGATAAATAATCCTCCTTGGATTTTATCTTCTTCACTACAGTAAACTGAGATTTCTTCAGAATTTTCTGTAGAATAAAAATTGAGTATTGTTTTATTTTCGAGAATTTCAAAGGCTTTTTTGATTTGGTCTGTTTTTTGAATCGAACAGTCAAAAATATGAAATGAAATATCTGAGCTTTGAAACCGAAGATTGGGGTAAAATTGAACTTTTGAGGTGTTAGATATGGAGAAGTTGGAGTTTTCTGAAGGGTTGAATCTTTGAATAGGGTAAAACCAGTAAACTAGGACTAGTAAGGTACTTATGAAGATTACTAAAGAAGTTAAGATAAATTTGATATTCATTCTCTCTTATTGTAATCATGTTTTAAAAATTCTTTGTTAAAAAACAAAAAAAAGAAAAAGTGAAAATCCAGAATAAAATTACTCTGAAGTTTCTGCGCTTGAATCTTGAGATTCAGCATTATCTTCTGAAGGTGCTTCAGGAGCCTCTTCAGGTGTTTCTGCTGTATTTTCAGCAGTTTCAGAAGCTTCTTCTTGAGGAGCTTCTTGTGTTTGTTCTTCATCCATTGTATTTCTAAAAACTCAAGTTCTTTTTTAAAGTTTTTGGATAACTAGAAAATACAACAAAATATGCGAAACGCCCCAACCGGGAATTGAACCCGGATCTCAACCGCGACAGGGTCGTGTCTTAGCCATTGGACTATTGAGGCATGTTAAGTATTCAAAAAGAATTTTATTTTTAAAGCTTGCTATTTATCTTTTTCGAGAAGATTTTTTCCTTTTTTCAGGTTTGAATTCCAAGACTTTTACTCCTTTGAGGATTTCTCTATTTTTAGAAAGCTCTTCATAAAGAAGATTTATTTCCTCTGAATTAAATTCAACTATTCCTGAATTATCGATACCTCTAAAACAAATTGAAATTTTCGCAGATGAGGGATTTAGAAAATCCTCTTCTATAAAAACATCTTTAATATTCCCAGAAGATTGTGATTTGAAAAGTTTGTTATTAATTAACTTTTTAGTTTTAATTTCCATAAAATTTAATCTTATTCTTACTTATAAAAATATATGAGGTAGAAAATAGATTTTAGAGAACAACTCTTCCTCTAACTAACTTTAAATCAAGTCGTTTTCTAAGCTCTTCTCTTGCTCTTGCAATTCTGGATTTTAAAGTTCCAAGATTGCAATTAAAATGAGATGCGAGTTTTTCATATGAAACTTGTTCGACACTTCTTAAAACCAAAGCATTTCTATAAAGTTCTGGAAGAGTCTCCATTCCTTCAGAGAGTCGTGTTTCAGATTCATCTAAGAGAATTTTTTCTTCAGGAGACAGGTGATCGTCAGGAATTAAAGATTCAAAGAAAGCGTCTTCTAAATCAAGGGCATTGTTTGTTGGTTTTGATTTCTCAACTTTACACTTGCTTCTTGCTCGATTAATTGCAATTTGATAAATCCAGGTTGAAAATTTTGAATCTCCTCTAAATCTAGGAAGGGATTTATGAACTCGAAGAAAAACATCTTGAGCTGTTTCTTCTGCATCTTCATTGTTCCTTAAAACTCCGTAAGCAATTTGAGTAACATATCTGTAATGTCTTCTGTATAATTCTTCAAATGCAACTTCCTCTCCTTCTTGGAAATGTAAAACTAAATCTCTATCGGTTAATTGTGTGGTTAGCATTAAAAGTTCAATAAGAATTGTTTTTTAAACTTAATTATTAGCCTTAATTTCTTTTTTTCCTGCCATATAAGGTTGGAGAACTTTTGGAATCTTTATACTTCCATCTTTTTGTTGGTGATTCTCTAGAAGAGCAATTAAAACTCTTGGTGAAGCTACAACAGTGTTGTTTAATGTGTGCGCAAAATAAGTTTTACCTTTATTTTCGATTTTTATATTCAATCTTCGTGATTGTCCTTCTTCCATATTTGTTAAGGAGCCTGCTTCCCAGTATTTTTTTTGTCTTGGGCTCCATGCTTCTACGTCGCAAGACTTAGCTTTTAAATCTGCAAGGTCTCCAGAGCAACATTCTAAAACTCTAACTGGAATTTCAAGGGCTTTGAAAAATTCAAGTGAATGATTTAACATTTTATCATACCATTTATAAGATTCTTCAGGCTCGCAAATTACAATCATTTCTTGTTTCTCAAATTGATGTACTCGATAAAATCCTTTTTCTTCAATTCCGTGTGCTCCTACTTCTTTTCTAAAACAAGGAGAATAACTTGTTAAAGTCAAAGGTAAATTTTTTCCTAGAACAGTTTTATTTATGAATCTTCCAATCATTGAATGTTCTGAAGTTCCGATTAAGTAGAGATCTTCGCCTTGAATTTTATACATCATTGCATCCATCTCTGCAAAACTCATAACTCCTTTTACAACGTCACTTCGAATTAAAAAGGGAGGAAGGATATATTCAAATCCTTTATCAATCATGAAATCTCGAGCAAAAGTCAAAACTGCGGAATGAAGTCTTGCTATGTCTCCTTTTAAGAAATAAAAACCATTTCCAGAAGTTTCACGAGCAGAATCAAAATCCACACCGTTTAATTTTTCTGCAAGTTCAACATGATTAAATATTTCATAGTTCGGAATTTTTGGCTCGCCAATTCTCTTAATCTCCACATTGTCTTTATCATTCTTTCCAATTGGTACAGAAGAATGAATCATATTTGGAATTTTCATCATTATTTCTTTAATTTTATTTTCAAGAGATTTTCTTTTTTCTTCTGATTTCGCAATTTTCTCAGGAATTTCTTTTGCTTGTTTCATTTCTTTATCTGCATTTTTTTTGGATTTTTTTAATTCAGAAATTTGTTTAGAAATCTGGTTTCTCTGACTTCGGAGTTTGTCTTCTTCAAATTTTAATCCTCTCCATCCTTTATCAAGCTCAAGAACTTCATCAACAAGTTTTAATTTTTCGTTTTGAAATTTTTTCTTAATATTTTCTTTAACAAGCTCAGGTGTTTCCCTAATTAGGTTTATATCTATCATGGAAAGTTTAAGAAATTAAGGTATTTAAGATTTGTGAATATCAAAGATTTTAAAAACTTGATTTTATTTAAGATTAGATGGTAGAGGTGATTAGTGAAATTTTTCAAGGACTTATTTCTATTTACGAAGCGATTTTTTCGAGCTTGCCTTTGTTTGCTCAGAATTTTGTAAGTGTTTTCTTACTGGTTATTTTAATTGTGCTTTATGCTGTTTTTATTTGGAAGTTTTACCAGTTTGTTTCAAAGAAAAATATAATTGGGTTGAATCTTAAACAGTATAATAGATATGATAATCCTGTTTTAACGAAGATTGCTGCAATAGTTCTTTACTTGATAGAGTATTTTTTGATTTTGCCGTTCTTGATATTTTTTTGGTTTGCGGTTTTTACGATTTTTTTGATTTTATTGAGTAAGGGTTTGAGTGTTAAAACTATTTTGTTAATTTCAGCTACGATAATTGCATCAATTAGAATGACTTCATATTATAAACAAGAACTTTCGCGTGAACTTGCGAAGATGTTACCTTTTACTCTGCTTGCAGTTTCTTTACTTGAACCGGGATTTTTCAACGTGGAAAATACAATTCAATTGTTTGTAGGAATTTCAAGTTACTTTGGAGAGATTGTAAATTATTTAGTGTTTATTATTGGACTAGAAATAATATTAAGGTTATTTGATTCTGTTTTTTATTTATTTGGAATTAATAAGGATTAGTTTTTTTCAACTTTCGGATGTTGAAGTCCTTTTTGATTTATTTCTTTTAATGTTCTAATATGTTTTTGTCTTTCTTCGTTGTAACCTGATTCATTTACTTTTTTTGTTCGAATCATTTTTGAAACATATTCTCCTCCTAAAAAGTGGGGAGTTAGAACATAACTTGCTCCTTGTTTGTATAAATCAAGTGCCTCTTCAATTGTGTGGGCCCGTAGAATTATAATTGCGTCTTTGTTAACTCGTTTTATTGAGTAGATTAATAATGAATTTATTTCATAATCGGGGATTGTTGAAACAGCGATTTTTATTTTATTTAGTGGAAGATCTTCAAGCAAATCTGAATCATATGCATCTCCATAAATACAAGGAACTCTAACTTTTGAAAGCCCGGCAATTACGTCGGGGTTAAAGTCAACTACAAGATATTTTTTATTTAATTGTTTTAAAGATTTTAAAATACTGAATCCAATTCTATTGTATCCAAATAAGATAGCATCGTATTTTTCGTTTAATTTTCTTTCTCTTCGAATTTGGCTTTTTTCAAAGATTCCTAAAAACTTTTTTAACAGACTATACAGAGGAGTTGAATAAATAAAAAAGTAAGTTGAAATTGTGATTGTAATCAGTCCGGTTAAAGTTAAGGTAGATAAAATTTCTTGGCTAATGTGTCCGAGGGAGACTCCAAGTCCGAGGACAATTAAAGAGAATTCAGATATCTGGGAAAGAGTTGTTCCAACTAAAAAGTTTGTTCTTTTAGTGTAACCAAAAAATCTCAAGAAGGACATTAGAATTAATGGTTTGAAAATTAAAACAAATGCAGACAAGATTAAAGAATTAAAAATTGTTGAAGAGATGTTTTCAATTTGGATATTTAATCCAAGGATAATAAAGAAAATTATTAAAAAGAAATCTCGAATAGAATGAATCTTCGAGCTGATTTCAATTGAGTAAGGGGATAGAGAAAGAATTACTCCTGCAATTAGTGCACCAATCTCAATAGAAAATCCAATGTAATTAAAAAGAGCAGCGATAACAAAACACCAACAAATGGAAAATAAGAATAAAAGTTCTTGTGACCTTGCAATTGAACGGGTAAATTTAGGCATGATGAAAATTCCAAACAAGAATAAAATTAGAATTAATAAAAATCCTCCTAAAACACTTTTTAATGCAAAGGAAGTTAGATTAATTGGATTTGAAAAGGAAGAGATAAACATTAAAACTCCTACGGCAACTAAATCTTGAATTATCAAAATTCCAATTGAAATCTTCCCGTAAAGAGAATCAAGGTTTCCGTTATCTGAGAGAAGTTTCATAACAATAATTGTACTACTAAATGCAAGAGCTATTCCAATATAAGCAGAAGTAACCATAGGGAGTTGAAGCATAAACGATGAAATTAAAAAACCAAATAAAAAAGTAAAAATTATTTGGGCAAGTCCGACAAACAGCGAAGCCATTCCAATTTCTCGAATAACTTTTGGATTTAGATGAAGACCTACAATGAAAAGAAGGAAAGCAATTCCGAGTTTTGAAAAAATATGAATTGTCTCTTGTGAAGTTCCTATGCTTAGAATGAATGGGCTGATTAAAATTCCTGCGATGATGTATCCTAAAATAATGGGTTGTTTGAGTTGTCTTACTATATATGACACAATAAATGCAGCAGATAAAATCAAAGCTAGTTGAATAAATATTTCTTCCATCTCTTTTAAGTATAAAATAAACTATAGTATAAAAAGGTTAGGATAAAACTAAAAAATTTTCTAAAAAGAATTGAAGGGGGTTGAATACGACGGAAAAGAGAGATTCTCCGAAATTCACCAAAAGATTTATAAACTTAAATTTTTATTAACAATTACGTAAAAATAAAATGGCACACGAAAAACCAAATATGAATGTTGTTTTTGTAGGGCATGTAGATGCTGGAAAATCAACTATAGTTGGAAGATTAATGTTTGATGCAGGCTTAGTTTCAGAACAAGTCATGGCTAAACTTAAAGAAGAGGCAATAAAGCACGGAAAAGCTGGTTTTGAGTTTGCTTATGTTATGGATAATATTAAAGAAGAAAGAGAAAGAGGAGTTACAATTGATTTAGCTTACAAGAAAATTGTGACACAAAAGTGGGAAGTAACTATTATTGATGCTCCTGGTCACAGAGATTTTGTTAAGAATATGATTACCGGTGCTTCACAGGCTGATTCTGCATTTTTAGTTATTGCTGCTCCAGCAGGGGTTCAACCACAAACAACAGAACATTTATGGCTTTTAAGAACAATGGGAGTTAAGAATATTGCAGTAGCTGTAAACAAAATGGATGCTGTAGAGTATAAAGAAGAAAAATTCACAAAAGTTAAAGAAGATGTTAGTAAATTACTCCAAGGTGTGGGGATTAATCCAGCGAATACTGCTTTTGTAGCTTGTTCAGGATTACAAGGGGATAATGTTGTTAAAAAGTCAGATAAAATGGCTTGGTA
>CAZUQL010000012.1:0-13822 GCA_964622565.1 Candidatus Woesearchaeota archaeon
TTCCAAATTTCTCAATTAAAGAATTATAAACTCCCCAAACTTTTTTTGTATTAACCCCTGCTTTAAGAAAATAAGCAATTAATTCATGAAGCGGGAGTAAAGTAAAAAACATCTTCTTTTTAGAATAATCCTTCCCTGTTCCAGAAGCAAGCTCTTCAACTCGATTCTCAACTCCAATAACAAGGGATTTATTACACTTCGGACAAATTCCATTTAACTCTCTTGTCTTCTGGGGAGAACAAGAAAAATTACAGAGTCTATGTCCGTCCCAATGATACTTTCCATAAGCAGGGTCTGTCTCAACTGTTCCAATAAAAGAATTTTCCCTAATTTGATTAATTAAATCTAAATAAGAACCCAGACTTTTAAAAATCGTAACCTCTCTCCCCAATCTCCAAGGCCAAAAACTATGTGAATCTGAAAAACTCAAAATAGACTTATCTCCTAAATCTCTAATTTTCCAATTAAGAGGAGGATCTGATGAAATCCCTGTCTCAATAGCAGATATTTTATCAAACTGTTCTCCAAATGCTTCTTTTAAAGAATTATAACCTGTTGCACTTCCAAATATCCCAAACCATGGCGTCCAAATATGAGCAGGAATAACCTCAATATCTTCAGAAATATTTTTCATTTCTCTAACAAACTCCTCAACAGGAATTTTAAAAATCGGCCGTCCATCATAATCTCTCCGACCTTTTGTATCAAGATAAGAGTTTATTTTTTCAGCAACTTCCACAGACGGCACTAACAAAACTAAATGAACTCTCCTCCCTTTTCCATGTGTGTACATTAATGAAACTTCTCCAGAAATAACAAAAGGAAAATCCTCAAAGTAATACAGTCCATTTCCTTTATCTTCTAATTGTTCTTTTATTTCATCTAACCAAACAGGGTGTGTAAAATCCCCTGTTCCCAAAAGACTTACTCCTTTAATTTTTGCCCACTTCACCAAATTCGGAAAAGTTAAATCTTTACTACACGCCCTTGAAAAACGCGAATGAATATGTAAATCTGCAAAATCCCAATTATCCTCTATCATATATCAAGAAAGTAAAAAGAGATTTTAAAGTTATTTATTTTTAACTTTGTACATAAAAGCACCAAGAATCAACAAAACAACAACTACCCCTCCAATAATTCCCCAAGAGTATCCAGAAGAAATTTCTTCAACTTCTTGAGAAACAACTTCTCCCCCAGTAACTTCAACATTAGAATTAGTTCCTTCTGAAACTTCTTCGTTTATAGAAACAATTCTTAGATTAGCTTTGTTATCTTCAATTCCAAGCAGACTAATAAAAGTATCATAAAATCCATCTTCATCTAAATCTACTTTAGTACTCCCTTCAACATCTAACTTAACTTCAATTGGATCACTTGCAATCTCGACAATCACATAATTAGTTCCAATCTCTTTAATTCCCATAGTGTGGCTTTCAGTTCCAACGCTAAATCGAACTCTTTCAGTTTTCTTTAACTCTTTTGTATAACCGTCATTTAATTGACTGCTTGTAGGATTATAAGTCATAGAATATGAACTTGAAGAACCTCCGCCTGAAGAAGAAACCCCTCCACAACTAAGAGTCATCAATGAAGAAGTTAAAGTTCCTGAATTTCCTGCAAGATCAGTACAAGTAATTACGTAAGAATAATCCATCCCACAAGCAAGATTTAATTCTGTTAATGTCTGTGTTCCTCTTGTACCTGTAATAGTTGCTCCACTTCGATCTGCACTACATGAATTCCAAACTCCGCTTTCACTATCTACCACATTCAAAGAGAGAGTAACTGAAGTTTGATAAATCAATGAAGAAGTCAATGAAACAGACGGAGCAGTATTGTCTAATCTAAGAACAGTAATTTCAGTACTATTAACATTTCCTAAACTATCATTTGCAATAATCTGTATATAATAGAGTCCTGAAGAATAATTAGACATATTAAGCGTTGCATTCCAATAAGTTCCTGAAACATTCGAAGCTCGAACAGTTACATTTTGATCATGAGTGCTATTTGTAATATTAAATAAAACAGTATCGATACTTGACCAGGCGTCGGTGATAGTGGCATTCAAGGTAATCACGTCCCAAGTTGAAAGATTTGTTGCGTTTAAGGGACCAGTAATTGCAGAAACATTTGGAGGCGAAGAATCAAATGTAACTGACAAAGTTAAATCTGTTGCATAAACAATGTCTGTTCCATTATTAATAGAGGCATTAATAGAATAATTCCCATCAGTTAAACTAGAAATATCTAAAGTCGCATTACAATCTCCATAAGCTCCCGAAGCATCAACTGCACAACCGAGAGTAGCATGAGAAGAACCAATCTCTGTCCAAGTTCCACTTAAGTTATAATAAAAAGTTGCATTAAGAGGGTCTTGTATATCTGTTCCATTTGCAAAACTTACATTAAAGAAAAACCAAGTCGAATTAGCAGAACCATTTGTAGGCGACTCAACAGTTACAGTGGAAGTAACAAACGAAAGAAACAAGAACATTAAAATCCCTAAAAAGAAAAGCCCAATTTTAACTTTCCCGTCTTTATCTCTTACAAAGGAAGAATATTCCCTTTTTGTCACCATCTTTTATAGATAACTTGTAGAATACTATCTTTATAAATATTTCTCTCTCTCAAATTTCCAACCTCAAAAGACTTATAAACCTTAATTTTATTTTTCTGATATGAAAATCGAAAGAACACTCGTTTTAATAAAACCAGACGGATTAATCAAAAGTCTAACTGGAAATATCATTTCAGTTTTATCTGAAACAAAGTTAAAAATTGTTGGAGCAAAGATTGTAAAAGTTTCTCGGGAATTTGCAGAGCAACATTATTCAGAATTAAAATCAAACTTAATAAAAAAGCACGGCGAAGAAAAAGGAAACGAAATTTTTGAAAATGTTCTAGATTATATTCAGGGGAAATTCCATACTGACAGAGTTATGGCATTAGTTTACTCAGGGGAAAGTGCAATTAATAAAATTCGAGAATTAGCAGGAGAAACCAATCCAGAAAAAGCTTCACTAATTTCAATTAGGGGAAAATATGGAAGAATAAATTCCCAAACCCAAGTTATGGAAAATGTGTTACATTGTTCAGACAGCGTCGAAAACGCAGAAAAAGAAATCTCTCTTTGGTTTAAAGACGGCGAGGTTGTTGATTTTGAAGAAAACTTGAGAGATGAATAATTATTTTTTATAATCCTGAACTATAACAAAATCTCCAAAACCCTCTTCCTGAGCAACAAACGCGATTCTCTTAGCATATTCCATCGCATCAGGATTATTAACTATAACAGTATGGTCTCTTGTTATTATCACTTGAACATCTTTACCTCTTCCATATAACTCCCCACAAAGTCTAGTTGAAAAACAACCTCCAGCCCCCTCACAACAGGTGTCTCCAGGATTTTGTGCCAAACATCTCCTTAAGCCTTTCATATCTTGAGAAGACAATCTTTGAACAACTAAAGGAGTAAAAGACCGGAATCTTCTTAATGAAGAACATAAATTATCAACTTCCGTTTTCATCACTTCCTCTCCGGTCAACTGCCCCGGACGTAAGATATATGTTGTGTATTTTACTGATTCAGACATTTTATTATTCACCTTCTCTAAAAGCTTGCTTTAGAATAGTATACCCTCCTAAGTTTTACTGAATGCACTCTTGTTATAACCTTCGGAGTAGAGTCACTTCTTCCAGATTCATTATCTTGTCTCTTCCGAATTTCCCATCTCTTACATCTCTCGTGTTCTCCTTCCCCAACTCCACAAGGAGTATAATCAACTAAACTATTTCCTGTGTTTAAAATTCCAAAGGCAAAACATTTTCTACCTGTATTAGAGGGATTAGAAGGATCCAATAACATAGTAGAGTATTCGCAACTTGAATCCGCCATTTTATTCTTTATCTGAATCTCTCAAACCTGCATTTGTAACCCAAAACTGACATTCATTATCTGGCAAATTTGGCGAGTCAATTAATTTAGCTACACGCGAACCTTGTTTTCCTCTTCTTAAGTACATTCGATAAGTTGAAGCATGACCCACAATATTTCCTCCAATAGCAGTTGTCGGATCCCCAAACATCATCGCAGGATTTGACATAACCTGATTTGTAACATAAACCGCAAGATTATGTTGCTCTGCAAGTTTCATAAGTGAATGCATATAACGATTAAGTTTCTGCTGTCTATCTGCAAGCTGCCCTCTTCCAGAAAACTCTGCTCTAAAATGCGCAGTCAAAGAATCAATAATCATCAATTTAATTGGTTCTCCACTTTTAACTAACTCCGTAATTTTCTCAAGTAAAAGCATTTGATGATCTGAATTAAAAGCCCGAGCAACTAAGATATTTTTCAAAACTTTTTCAGGATTAGCTCCAAGCCCCTCTGCAATCTGCCTAATCCTCGCAGGCCTAAAAGTTCCCTCAGTGTCTATAAAAACACATTTACCATTTGCTCCTCCTTTTTCCTTAGGAAGCTGAACATTCACCGCAAGTGTTAAACCCATTTGAGTTTTACCAGAACCATAAGCACCAAATGCCTCGGTAATAGATTTACTTTCAATTCCCTTTCCCCCCAAAAGATTATCCACCTCTTTACTTCCGGTGGTAATAAAACCAACATCTTCTCTTCTTTTAGAATACTCGACTCCGTCTTGAAAACCAAGTTCCAACATATTTCGCGCTGCTTGAATTGCTTTTCTTGCAACAGCAGAACTAACTCCTGCAGCATCAGACAACGAAGCTGGACTCATCACAGCTAAAGACATCATATCAAATACTCCTGCACTCTCTAATTTCGCTGCAACAGCAGGCCCAATACCCGGCAAATCAGTTAACTCAGGTTCCTTCACCTCTTTAACCTCTTTTTGCTCTTTTTCTCCAGAAACGGCTTTTTTAATTGTTTCAATATCCTCAGAATCTTTCTTAATTGTCATAAATCCTAAAACCCCCCCTCCTTTATAAAGATTTATCGTTTAAATCATATGTTTTAGAAAATACTCTTAAAAGTATAAATTGTCAAAACTAAATCCAAAACTAAAAACACTACAAAAAACCCTGTTTCCAACAAACTGCCTGTTCTTATTTTTCCGGAAATTCTTCTTTTAAAAGGATAGAAAATCTGTACTCCTTGAATTGTAAAACTATCTAATAAGATATGTAAACCATAACCCAGAAAAAAACCCAGTGCAAGTTGTGGAATAAACAAAACAAAGATCAAACTAACTAAAAAAAGAAAGCTAAAGCTATGCAAAAACCCTCGATGTTTAACAAACCACTGCAAAGGCCTAAAGTAAAACTTACTTCCGAACTTTGATTCTGGAGCATCAATATCGGGAATATACGTCGCAAGTAAAGCAACAACAATAAAGACAATTTTCGAATTCACAAAAGGCAACAAAACCAAAATCGCAAACAAACTAATCACAAGATGAGTTTTAATTAACATAAAAAAACAAGACAAAATTACTTTAAATAGATTTTCAGTTTTCCAATTCTTTAATCAATTCTTCAATTTTCACTTCTTGAATCTCATTAATAATAAATTCCAAATTATTAAAATAACTATTCTTTCGCACTTGCCCTGAAAAAATCATCTCTCTTCCTAATAACTCTTCTTTTTGAATTGAAAGTTTCTCTGCATCGTCTAATTCAGTTAATCCGAGTTTAGCTAAATTTTCATGAAATATAACTCCTCTCATTGTTTCTGTTCCATCATCAAGAACAATTGTAATTAATGCTCTTTTTTCAGGTTCAATCTTCCCATGTTCTTTACAGGATTTGTCTTCTTGCAATTTTTTCTTACACTCTGGGCAAACTTCAAAAAATTTCACAGGAAAACTCTGAACAATAAATGCACGTGTTTTAACATTTTCCATTTCTGCAAAATTAACAATCTGTTTCTCCTTAACAACTCTCTCTGTCTTTACTTCTCCAATTTCCTTATCACTTAATTTAATTTCTGAAAATCCCCCCAGATGAATCTCTGCCCCCCTCATACTTCCGTTTGCAATCTCCACAACAACCCCCTCTTTTATTTTACCCTCTTCAATTAATCCAATATGATTAGTATCCCATAAAACCACCCGAACATTAGAAGTCTCATCTGCAACAACTAAATTAACAACCTTATTTTCTTTTCCTTCTCTAACAAAAGTCCTAACTGGAAAAACATTAATAACCTTTCCGACAGTATTCACTCGCTTCATTCCAGAAAGCAGTTCCTCAATTTTCAAAACTTCATTATCAAAACTAATTCCTAACTCTGCAGCTATAACTTGTGCTGCACCTTCTTTAGAGATCAAACCAGAAAGTTTCGCTCTCTTTGCTTCAACTCTTCTTTCAATTTCCTCTTTTTCAAGACCTGAAGCACCTGCAATTTTTTCTAACACCTTCTCATAATTTCCCGCAATCATAAATACTAAAAAAATTAAGTCTATTTAAGTATTATTGTTGTAAACCTCAACCAAACTTTTATAAACAAGATAATTCAAAAATTAAAATGGGAATTACAGCAGTAAAAATAAAATTAATGCCTGAGTCAGTTGAATCAGATTTAGAAGCAATCCAAGTACGTACTCGTGAAATAATTGAATCTCAAGGCGGAAAAAATCTCCAACTTACTGAAGAACCAATTGCATTTGGATTAAAAGCAATTATTGCGTTTTTTGCATGGGACGAAGATAAGGAACTTGAAAACCTAGAAAACCAACTAAAAGAAATTCCCCACGTTGTTTCTGAAGAAGTAACAGATATGCGTAGAGCATTTGGATAAATCCAAGAATATAAAAACACTATTCTCTTTTTTTAAACATGCTTCAAGAAGAACAAATAGATTCCATAAAGTCTCAATTAATCTCTCAGATTGAACAAACATTTCCATTAGAAAAACAAGCCTCTGCAAAATCCCAAATTATTTCTATGAACCCTCAAGAACTTGAACAATTTTTGATTCAAAATAACTTAATTCCCAACTCTCCCCATCCTGAAGTTCCCTCAAAAAATTCGCCTCCTCAATGTATTTTCTGTTCAATTATTCAAGGACAAGTTCCAACGTATCAAATTGACGAAAACAAAGATTCTATTGCAGTTTTAGACATTAATCCAATTTCAAAGGCACACGCTTTAGTGATCCCCAAACAACATTTAGATTCCTCTGAAAAAATCCCTTCTACTGCATTCACCCTTGCAAAAAAAGTTTCAAAAAAAATAAAAACAAAATTCAAACCCAAGGACATTTCAATCTACTCTTCAAATATTATGGGGCACGAAATAATTAATATACTCCCCATCTACAAAGAAGAAACCCCTGCATCTGAAAGAAAAAAAGCATCTGAACCTGAACTCGAAACCTTAAAAAAAGAACTAAAAACTAAAAAAAGAATTCCTAAAGCAAGAAAACCTAAAACCCAAAAAATTTCTGAAAAAAAACTCTGGCTTCCAATAAGAATTCCTTAAGTAAAATTATCCAAAATAGTGCTGTTGAGAACCAGAAGGCATTTCATCTAAAAATTGCTGAAATCTCACTCTAACTCCTGCAGCCTCAATAGCTAATCTATCCCATTTTGCAGCTTCTGTATATACTGCTTTAGTTAATTCTTCTGCTCGGTCAGTTAAATACATTGTATTAATTATTTTCTGTTTCTTTTTCATAGTTTATCTAACATTCAAAACTTTATAAACCTTTCTATCTGTAACCCCTAACCAGTTAATACACTAAAACAACTTAAAAAAATATCCTAAAAAGTATAAAACAATAAATCCAAAAAAACTAATCCAAAACACAGGCACAAAGGCAATTCCTTGTCTGATCTTCACAAACTTTTTATGCTTCTTAATCAGAGCAATCTCTTTATTACTTAACCCCTCCCAGTTTGAAGCAAGAATTTTCCCCCCCAACCTTAAATCAGTATACAACCAATCCCCCTCCCTTAAATCCTTAACCCTAACATCCCGGACCATTGAACTTTCCTCAATTGCCTTACCATAAACATAAAATAAAAATCCCAACAAACTAAATATTCCTAAAACTAAAAATAACTTCTCAATAAAACTAATCCCTAAAAAGATTCCAAACAAAATTAAAAAACACCAGAAATAACTTTTATTTTTTTTAAAAACATGAACAAATTCTTTTTTTATTTTTTTAAAATCCCTAACAGTAAAAAAGATAGTCGCCCCTAAACCATAAACTGCCCCAGAGATAAAAAATAAAATAAACCACCACAAAAAAATATTAAGGTTTTCAAAAAAAGAATTTCCAAATGGCAAAATCACCCCTAAAGCAATTAAAAGTTTTGCATCCCCTCCTGCAAAAAACCTAGCATAATAAAGCATATTTCCAATTAAGAAGAATATTCCTAATCCAAAAATCCCTTGATATAGAAAATTAAAATCATTTGAGAATAAACTATAAAAAAATCTAACTCCCAATCCAAATACAATAAGAGAAAAACACAGCCAATTTGGAACCTCCTTAAATTTCAAATCAGAAACACTTGCAAAAGTCAACCATAAAATTCCTAAAACAACTAAAAAAAATACTTCAATCATTTTTTGTTTCTACCTCTGTACTTCTAAATTTCCCCCCTTTTTTGTAAGGATGTTTTTTCTTTTCTCGTTTTTTATCTTTTCGTTTATTTCTCTTCTCAGAACATGCATAATTCATAATTAAAATAATAAAAATTACTTAATAAAGATTTTGGAAAAATTATTAAAGAGCAGGAGTCTCACCAGGGTTAGACTTAGAAACCCCCCAACCGTCTTCCGAAGAAGAATAACAAACTTTTTCATTAACAATTGTATCATCTGATTGAGTTTTACAGAACTCTTTTGCTCTGGATTCAATGTTAGTAGAAAGATCTTTACAAAGCTCTTCGCCATTTTGAGCCCAATTTTCTATTTCTACTTGATAATCCTTATGAGCACTATCACAAGTAGCATAAACTACTTTACTTCCAAAATGAAGTTCCCTAAATTGAAAACAAAAAGCATTAGTGTTTCCTAACTCTGCTGCAAGTTTACAAGCTTCTCCAATAACAGTAGCATCATCAGGAGCATTTCCTAAAACTTTATCTCCTTGATTAAAAAAATTATAAACAAAAAGTATAACCACCACAACTGTAGCAATTCCCAAAATCCACATTAACAAACTTCGTTCTTGCCCTCTTTTATAATTAATCATAACTAAATATACAAACTTTTATTTATAAATGTTATTGTGGAATAACAAATCCAAAACCCAACTTCTCAAACTTCAAATTCCCCTCATATGAATAAATCCAGTACTTCTTCTCAGATGAAAAACCAAATTTCCTAAGTTCGTCATTGTAACTAATTATAAAATTACTAAATCCCTCAAAGCATTTATTTTTATCTGGAAGTGATTTACACTTCTCTTTTTCATCATAAAATTCTTGAAAACTAAACAAACCAAGTTCACTAAACAAAACTTGCGACTTAACATCCTGTTTCAATGAAATAATTTCTTCTGAATCTTCTCCAAGTTCAGCTTTAAATTCAACATCTTCAAAAACTAAACTAATTCCGTTGGAAAAAGTTTCAAATTCAAAATCTCCTTTTTGAATTTTTTCCTGAATTTTTAAAAAATCCTCGTCTTCAAAAGAATATTTTTTATTTTCAATCTTTAAATTATCTAAAAACATAGACTTAAAATTGTCTTCAAGCTGAGGATGAAGCTCAGAAAAATAAAAATCCCAATCAGAAGAAAAGCGAAGAGGAGAAACATAATCTCCAGAAATTAAAAGTTTACTATATGTTTGAATTAATGCAACTTCAGATATTTGAGAAACATAATCTTCAAGCGATCCTTGCTGGAATTTTAACTCTTCTAAAAAATAAGGAACATAAAATTTTGAAACAATTTTTCCTGAAGAATTATTTAGTGTCAAAAGAGTCATTGCAACTAACCCCAAAACAAGAACCACTAAAACAACCACCGAAATATTCGCTCTTCGACTTAACATATTCCCTCACGATATAATTTAAATTCAAACTCATTTCCATTAAGATAAACTTTCTCCAAAGCAAAGTTCGCGTTTCCTAAAGAAGAATATTGGGAATTCCCAACAAAAGAAACAAGACCATCTTTATCTGTTTTGATCTCATAATTCCCCAAGGGGGTTACAAGAAGATAAGAAAAACATTTATCTTGAAAATACTTTTTAATAAAATCATTTAAGGTTAAGATTTCATTATCGATTTTTGAAGAAATTTGAATAGTTGTAGCATCAGTTCCCAAATCAAAATACTCCACAAAATCAATAAAACATTCGTAATCCTTGGATTTCAATTTCAACAAAACATTACCCTGAAAAACATTAATTCCCAAATCTGAAGTTGAATAAAAAAAACTATTTAATCCTTCTTTAAAACTGTAATCAAAATACTCTGAAAAAAAATCTTCAGTCAAACAAAACCCAGAGAAAAACAAAAATAAATCCTTTGTTAAGATTGGTTCTGAATTTGAATTAATCACCTCACTATTTAAAAAATCATTCAAAATATTTTTAGTTAAAAAATCTTCACTTGGTTTTGAAATCTGTCTTTCAATCTCATTTCTTCCTTCTCCAACAAGAGGAGTAAATCTTTTTACAATCATCCCCGAGGCAAAAATTAAAGACAGCGTCATAACTAAAAAGATAATCAAAGTTGCAGGAATCCATGACAAAGTTAAATCTAAAATAGCTTTTTTTGATTTAATCATAAATTTTCTCCCCCCTTTGATTTGAAGCACTCAGAATGGTAACACTTATTTTTTTTAATCCTCGAGAAATAGAAAAACTCGTCTCGTGACAAACTGCCAAATTTTCTGCTCTGACTAATTCTTTAATTTTACAATCAGCATCAATAGTATAAACTCCTTCTGCAATTTCTTTCGAAACCCCTCCCTCTTCAAAGTTTAGTTTAAAATAAAAATCTATATCTCCTTGAAAAACTTCTTGCTTCAAATTACAAACCTTAAAAATATCTAATTCATTTTTACCCTCTACAAAATCAAAAAATAAATATGAATTATCTAAAACGCAAGAAGAAAGTTTAGAATTAAGAATCTCTACTTCAATATCTCGAACATCTAAATCCGCCCCATAATAAATAAACACAATCCCCACAATTGAAATTCCCACTAAAATAAAAATTAAAAACTGCCAAGCTGAAAAGAGTTTATCTGCTTTTTTATTCATCTTTAATTTTAATCTCCAAATATTTATCTCCTACAATTTTAAACGTTTCAATCTCTAAATCCGTAAAAAAATAAACTTCATATCCTCCGAGTTCTCTTGTTTGAACCTTGACTAAACTTTTTTCTAAATCTAAAACAAAAACATCTGATTTAAAATCATTCTCTTTTGCAAGATTAAGCACATCTTCAACATCCAACTTAATCTCCATTCCTGCTCCAGATTTATCCAGTAAAAGTGCTATCTGCTTTGCATAAGCTTTTTCATAAACAATCATTCCGTGCGACGCACTCATAACTCCAAATGCTAAAGTTGTCACAAACATAACACTCAATAAAATAGAAATTAGTGTTGGCCAAATAATCTGACTTCCTCTTTTTAACATAATTTAAAATAAGAAACAGAAGTTATAAATTTAACTTAAACCCTCAATAACAGAACAATAACTTGAAATTGTTTCGGCATCATAATCAACTAAACGAATAACACTACACCCCTCACGAGCATCACTTCCTAATTCAAGGTCTCCACAATAACCTGCTGTAACAAACTGGTTTCTTGCAACATTTGCTTGTTGAGCAAGACCAAGAACAACTGCAATAGCAATCGCATTAACACTCCCAACAGACTTAACTCCTTTTACAAGGTTTACAAAACCTAACGTATTCCCTGCAAGAACCCCCCCAAGTAAAGCAGTATTAACTGTATTTTTTAAAACATCAAGATGGTCAGGAGAACTTATCTGCATAAATACAATTGCAAGTTCTTTTTTTGATTCTAACCCCACTGGAAGAACAGAACCTATACTCCCAACATCCACAAGATCCACTCCTTTTACCTCCGACACCTCCTCGGAAGATAAAGAAACATCTGAAACACTTACCTCTCCATTAAAATAATCTAAATAAGAAATCTCTTTATTTGGAACAGCGTGAGTCGCTAAATACTTTTCCATATCAATATTTGTTAATAAATCCTTTTTAACTAAAGACTGATCAAAAGCAATTCTTGAATAAATAACACAAGTAGGATAAACAGTTCCTAAAGAATATTCCTTTGCAAAATACTGTGAAAACAAAGATACCTTTCCCTCTCCGAGAATATTCCAAGCCTCTGCCATTTCTCTTGCAATAACTTTTTCAATTTCCTCACTTGATTCAACTTTTGTAACTTGAACATCTTTATCATTCTTAAAATCCTCCTCACATTTTTCCCCATTCTCAGAAATACAAATTTTTTCAGTTTCACACTTCAAAGGAATTGCACTTTGGGCACCCAGAGTTGACGGAGTTGTTGCTCGAAGAATCACAGATTGATGACAAACTTCTCGCGAAATATCTGAAGTATTAAAAAAACCAAAAAAACCAAAAAGAATAACTGCTCCTAAAATAATCAAAATCATCCCCACTAAAAAAGATGTTGAAATCTCTGCTTTTCTAATCATATTAATCCCCCAAGAAAATATTTAAGTCCAATAGCACAAATCGCAAACAACGCAATCCAAAAAACAAGTTTGATAATTTCCTCTGCTGACATCTGCCCTCTTTTCATAATCTAAAAAGAGTTAAGGGGTTAATAAATTTATTGACCTACTAAAACAACATAAAATTCCCCTTTCTGACTCCCAGGAGGAACATAAAGAACATTCTCTCCTCCCTCAGAAATTTTGTATAACCGAGTCTCGCCATTAATCAAAAAATAAAACCTATTTTCAGGAGAATAATCTAAACGAGAAAAACAGTCTTGAACTGTAAACTTATTCTCCTCATCCAAAGATAATTTACAAAATCTACTTCCAATTAACCAACAATCAGATTCTTTGCTATCATAGATTAATCCCCCGTTTTCTTTTTTAAAAAAACATTTATATTTTTTAAGATCGCTTAAAGGATTATCTCCTTTACACTTTGCATCGGTAGATAACCAATTAAAATAATAATCATCTTTAAGAAGAGCTAAAATAAGAATTAAACTTGACCTATCAATTGAGAAAAACCCATTAGAAGGAGCGATAAGAGTAAATGAAGGGGATTCTGAAAGTTGAACATCCTTAAGATAGTTTCCCTCCGGAAGAAGGAGATAATATTTGGGTGTTGAATCAAAATCACTTTGATACAAAAAGTTATTAGCAATCCTATTACCCCCTCTATTCTCAGGTTTAGAAAAAATATCAACCCTTCCAATATACACTCCAGCAGAACCTCCCTTAACTAACCCATCAATTCGCAAAGCAAATTCATTAAAATCATGGGAACTCAAAATGATCCAAACTAAATTAACTTCTGAACTTTCTAATCTTGAGAATTCCTCCTTAATCATCGCAGGACTTATAAAATCACTTAATTTAAACATTTCAAGAGTATCTGGGTTTTGAATAAACACTCCTTGTCTTTCATCCCACATAAAATTAATCTCTTCGCTTGTCCAACCAAAAAGACCATGTTTAAATCTCAACATTACAGGAAAGGTTTTAGAATCTAAACAATTTGATTCAAAGCTATTAATAATAAAATGGCCTTTTTGGGATACCTTCTGCACATCATACTTTTGGATAATCTTCCCCATTTCAATTCTAGCTAACATTAAAGAATCTAATTGTAAATTTGTATCTCTAC
>CAZUQL010000013.1:0-13821 GCA_964622565.1 Candidatus Woesearchaeota archaeon
TTCAAATCTTCCTCTTTATGCCAAACTGGAAGTTTAAGAGCTCCATCATAAAATTTGGTAGCGTTGGGAAAATCTTCTAAATCATAGCTCAATTTATCTTTATACTTGGGAAATATTTCTGCAGGATCCTGAAATAAAGGATAATAATTAAGTGGCCCAGTAGAGTTAGGAATATCTAATTCTTCACAGCCCTCTGCAACAAGAGCCTCATAAAATTCTTCTTTTGAAAGCCCCCCCAATTCCTTTGGATTATATTGAATGATTAATGCATACCAAGAAGGTAAAATTTCTTCGTTTAATTCGGGTAATTTTAATCCGGGAAGATCTTTTAATCCATCTATGATTATTTTAACAATCTTTCTTCTACCTTCAAGGATTTTATCAATTTTATTTAACTGCTCATAAGCAATTGCAGCTGCAATAGGATGAATTCTTAATTTCAAACCCATGCCAGTAGTAGAAAATTTGGATAGGGGATATTCTGGAGGAATTTCCGTTCTACACCGTTTATTATAATGCCCAAATAGCAATGAGTTATAATAAAAATCATCTTTATTTGTCATAAATATTCCTCCTTCTCCCCCAGTGAGGGTTTTTTGTCCTTGTAAACTAAATGCAGAAATGTCTCCAAAAGTTCCAACTAATTTTCCTTTATATTTTGCAAAATGGGCATGTGAACAATCTTCCAAAAGAAGTAAATTATTTTCTTTTGCAATTTTAATAATCTCCCCCATTTGACATGGTCTCCCCCACATATGTGTAACAATTATGGCTTTTGTTTTTGGAGTTATTTTCTTAGTAATCTCTTTTGGATCTATATTTCCATCCTCTAAACAATCAACCAAAACTGGAACTGCTCCAGTAAAAAATATTGGAGAAATTGTTGCATAAAAAGTATATGCTGGGCAAATTATTTCATCACCTTCTCTTAATTGCGAAGCCACAAACATAGCATGTATTGCAGAAGTTCCCGAACTAAATAAAACACTATGCTTCATTTTATGTAAATCTGCAAATTTATTTTCTAAATTTTCAATTATCCCTGATTTATTATAGATCGAGATAGTTTCATGTAATTGCTTAACTACTGCTTTCTCAGTATCTTCATTAATCTCTGGCCAGGTATAATGAGGTCCAGGAATATTAACTATTTTTTCTCCCCCATTTATTGCTAAATCACTCATTCTTTCCCCCATAATTTTGACAAGTCACACATTTACAATCTTCTCCAAGTAGACTAAGCCCCAAAATTATTTTATTTTTTAATGATTCTGCGTCCTGATTTTTTACTTCGTCATAGATATCTATTTCTCTCAATATGGATCTGCAGGGTTTAATCTTCCCTTCAGGAGTAATAAATAAATCATTATATTTTTTACATTCATTATAGGGATCTTTAGTCTGTTCAGCAAAGGCACAAAATATTCTTCCTAAAATAATTTTAACATTTTTTTTCTCAAACAAAGTCTTTCGATTATCTTTTTCCATAAGTTTAAATCCTAGTTGTTTAAGTTTCTCTCCAAATTTTTCTAAAGAATAAAATCCTGGCAAGGTATTTGGATACAACTCTAAAAATTTTATTGAAGCACTTAATTTTTCAGCTAAATCAATATAAGAATTAATCTTTTCATCAGAGGTATTAATTCCTTTAACTAAAGTTGCATTTAATCTTATTTCAACATTTGGATACTTTTCCCTAAATGCAAATAAATTAACCAAAACTTTTTCATAAGTATCTTTCTTTTGTACAATTTTTTCATACTCTAATTTATCTAAGACATGAAGAGATAAATTTAATCTCTTAAGATAATTTCCTACTTCGATTCTTTCACCTAAAAGAAATCCGTTTGTTGTTATAACTATCTCTGCTCCAGATTCATTTAGAGATTTAGCAATTCCAACTATATCCTTTCTCACTAAAGGCTCTCCTCCACTAAGGGTAGTTGTATTCAAACCAAAATTTTTCTTTCCCACTTCAAACAAGAATTTGAAATCTTCCGCATTGAATGCATCTCTTTGTTTAGTTTGCAATCCTTCCTTATGACAGAAAACACAATTGTAATTACATGCTTGTGTAACAATCAATCTTAACTCACGATTGCTCATTTAAGTATGCCTCCCAAATAGCACTCTGCGCATCGTATTCTTCTCTACTATCAGAACTGTGAATAACATCTCTAATGAATCCGGGATGTTCTGGAACTAAATGTTCATGTTTTTTTCTAATTAATTTTTTTATTTCTAAAAGTCGTGCTAGATCTCCGTGATAAGTGGCTACAATTGCAGGACGGTTTGAATGATCTTGTACCATTGCATTATAAAAATCTCTTTCAGAATATTTAGCGTATTGTCTAGAAATTAATTCCAAAGGAACTCTTTCTACTTTCCCATAAGCAGTTCGCTGGCCTGCGCCATCTAAATCTCTAAATATTTCATCTTCATAGGGAATTCCCCACGAAAAAATCATCACGAAGACATCCTCCGCAACCTCGTCATTTATCATGTAAATTAGTAGAAAAATTCTTATTTAAAGCTAGTTTAACAAATTAGTTAAAAAAACAGAAAATATTCAATAGAAAATTAACTTATAATCCTAGCTCAAAATTAACTTTTATTCCCTTCAGATTCCTTTGTAATTTTCCATCATTATTAACCCGCAATAGATTTAACTTCTTTAATTTAGCAGCATATGAACTAATTGTAGCTATTGACTTTTTTAGCTCCTTTGCTATTTGGCTAGTATTTCTAGTGCCATCTGATAAAATCAATAAATTCAAAGATATCTGACTTTGAAGAATATGCCCAAATTTCATAGCTTCTTTTTTACTAGAAATATTAACAATTGTATCTTCGGAAAAATGATTAGTTGTCAAATATTTTTTCTTATGCTCTTGCAAAAATTCATATAATTTCTTGCCAAGTTCCTTAATCAATTCCTCTTTACTTAGAGAAATTTTTCTTAAATCTCCTTCTTCCAAATAGTTTAACAATTGTTCATATTCTTCTTTTTTATTTGTAGCATTAACTAAAATTTCTTCTATTTCTGCTAAAGACATATTCCATTCTGGAGTTCTTTCTTCATAAACAACGTAAGGCACAGTTTCCATTAGCAAAATGGAGGGAGCATTTGTCATCATCCCTTCTTTTGTCATTAAATCTCTTGCAAATAAATAAAGATCTTTACGATAATAATCTGAGAACATTACGTCCATTTCACGGCTCACATCTTCGGGGTATAGTTTATGGAAATAATTTGAAAAGAATAAATCTAATGCCATTTGAAAAATATGAGAAGACTTTCTAAATTGAGTAAAGTTCTTAACAGGTAGCCTAGCTAAAATAGAAAAATATTGCTGGAATAAATTTTCTTCAGAATACGAAACAAGTCTTTTCCATAGATCTGAAGATTTGTAAATAGTTAGATTAGATTCATCAAAACCTAAAGAGTAAGTCATGTTTTTTACTTCAATCATTTTCTCGTCGATGTATGAATCCCAATCTTTAGTGCTATTCAAACAATATTTTTTAAAGTAAGGATTAGCAAGAGTATTCATATCCCACATAATTAAAAAAACTTTAAACTTTTTATTTTGAGCAAAATTGTAAAGTTCCTTTAAAGTTGCGATCACGTCATAATTTGGAGTGATGTAGGTAAAAGAACAGAAAATATTCATTACAGATTTATCTTTCAGATATTTTAATCTATTCTCAAAAGTTTTTTTGTCTCTTTCAATTATTTGAGTTATTATTCTATCCATTGAGGTTTTCTATTTGTTGATTCAACAAAGAAAGGAATTTTAATTGTGCTTCTCGATATTCTTTTATTCCCTCATCAAAAGGTTTAGAATTTTCAATAAATGCAATTGCTTCTTTAATCTCCATTGAATGGTGCTCATTCCAAAAGTCCTCTTCGAGTTGATCATTCTTCTCAAAAGATTTTATTTTACCAATAAAAAAATGCATTTCATCTCCTCTAAACTTATTGAATCTTTCTTTCTGTTTTTCTGTTTTAGCCCAATTATCATCCCAAATAAATTCTACTTTCCCTAGTTCGCTTAGATCCTCAACTATAACTCCAACTTCTTCTTTGGCTTCTCTTTTCATTCCTTCTTCAACGGCTTCATTTTCATCGATTCCCCCTCCAGGAAAAATTAAGAATCCTTTTCCACTATCTTTAACTAAAAGTTTTCCATCAACTAAAAAGTAACCTTCGCAATTTTTTCTTAATGGTAAATTATTCCTATCTTCCATTTTAATCAAAGTAATTTTCTTTTACCTCATTTCTTCGAACATCAACAGTTGAGCAGTGAAGACCTCCACCAAATAATTCACTATGTCTTAATCTAAAAGGTATTGGTTCAAATCCTGCCCTTTCTAATGCTCTTATTGTTAATGAGGCATTATCCCTTATAAGGATTCTCTTTTCATCTAGAGACAGAACATTAACACTCATTCCCACATCAGTAGCCATTTGTAAATGGTCGTCAGGGTAATCAAACTTTGTAGCTGGATCTAAAATTTGAATTCTATCCCACTTTTGTAATTCTGGAGGAAGTTGTTGATAATATCCAGCCATTGCCCCCTCATTCACAAGTAATCTTCCCGGAGCTATTGGCATTATGTGCCCATCAATATGGCTATCACATAAACGAATAGGATGCACTCTATATTCATTTCCCAAATTTCTTTGAAGCCAAGTTGCTCCTAGTTCATGATTTTGAGTTCCAACATTCATTACAATATCTTGTCCAAATTTCAAACAATTCGCAGCATCAAAAACTATATCATAATCTTGGACTATTCCCACAGGTGAATGAATTGGACTTTGGATTGCATCTTTCCAGAAAGTGAAATCAAGTCTAGCGTCTGCTAAAGAAGATCTTGGTGCCAATTCCCAACTAGACCCTCTTCTAAAATAATCCATAAAAATATCTCTCAATAAAAACGATTCAAAAAATCTTTTCCTATTTGTGGGAGGAGATTCTATGACCTTATTGCCTATACAAAGATACATATCTCTTGGAGAATCACATCCAGTAGTGTAAGATTCAAAATCTGGGGTTTGCACTGGTTGAATAGTTTCCAATCTAGCGGGTCTCCTAACAACAATTCCTTCCTTTTCTAAAAGTCTTTGTAAATTATCTAAATCTTCTTGCCGTTCATCAATATACTTTTGTGCAATTCTATGGGGCTCATCTCTATCTGCAAACTTTCCATCTCTATTTTCATAGAGGAATCTAAATACGTGATCTATTCCTTGCATATTAAAATTAACACAAGACCCAATGATAATTTCTTCTAAAGGAGCCCATTCAGTATAAACGCTAACTGGCGATTGTTGTTTTTCCATGTATTAATTTGTTTAATCAATCTTTTAAACTTTATTAAACAATTTATTTAACTAAAAGGAAATATTTCAACTGTTTGTTTAACCATTTTGTATGTATTTGTTTAACAAAATTCTATGAAATAATTTTTAGAATCTTAATCTATTTTTCTAACTCATTTTAAATAATCTTTAGCGTTAACAATATAAATGCAGGTGTGAGGTGGTAGAGAATGAATGAAAAAAAACACTTGCACCAAAGAGAATAATAGATATCGAAGGAAAGATAGCTTACGCAGAGAGTTTTCAATCTTGGAATGTAATAAGACTAAAAAAAGAAATAATTGATGAGTTTCCTCAGCTTAAAGAAAAGAGATCTTCTTTTTCTTATAAACTTGTTTTTTGCAGAGATTTTAGAGAATTACTCAATAAAGTCAAGAACTTAAAGAATGATGATGTAATGCCTATGTTGATGTGGATGTATAAAGAGGGATAAATTTAAAAATTAATAAAATAATAATAAGATAGGTGATCGTTAGAATCACGATAGAATTCTTTAAAATCATGAAAGAACAAATACAACCAGTAACAGAATTTTTAGCAGAACAAGTTTACCTTCCAGGATATATGTGTTTAGCAACACAAGATTATGATCAAAACGGGGCAACATTTACGTTTAATGTGAGAGAGCCCCCAGTAGCAAGAGGAGATATTGTTCATTATGTTACTCCGAGGGGTTTGCATATTTGCATCTCTCAAGCAGGTTATGCTTTAGCAGAGCATTTGGCAGAAGAAGGGAGATTGGGGGATCTTACTCTTGAAAATTTAAGAAAGACCTTGCTAACTGGAAGAGTTAAAATTAGAGAAATCTATGAAAAATTTAGAAAAGAATTATTACTAAAAGATCCAATTCAGGCAAGGTTTAATGTAGATAGATTAAGAACTGGAAACCCCTCCTTAATGAAACTGGTTTTTAGTTTTCAAAATCTGGCAATAGAAGGATTCTTTTCTTCAGCCATTGCACCAGAACCCGTAATTTCATTAAATACTGGTGTAACAATATTCTGAGAGTTTTTTCCAATCTAATCCATATAATCCATCTCGACAAGATTTATAAATCAAATTCAGCCAAACACGACTGATGGGAAGGCAAGACCTAGAACAGGAAATTAAAAAACAGAAGAAAGAAATTGAGAAACTTAAAAAGAAATCAAGACTTCAGAGATGGATTAATCTATTTCTGGTTTGGAAGTAACTATCTACCCCTTTCAATGCATATACTCCGTCTCGACAAGATTTATAAATAAAACCCTATTCAAGACAACATAAAGCCGAAACATAATAAAATAACCTCCCGTGAAATGGTCACGATGGTGAGGCACCCTGGCAGGGCTATACCTTTAGGACGGGGAGAAAGTGAATTTGATAGGCTGATAATTCAGGCGGGTGAATGAGTAAGGGAATATTTTTATACCCCTTTTTTGTTATTATCCTATGAAAAAAGAGGGAATTGTTTTACTTTTATTACTAATATTATCAGTTTCTCCTTTGATTTTAGCTCAAGAACAGATTTCTTCCTATTCGGGTTTTGATAGATTTATCGATAATGTTAAGTTATTTTTTTCTGGAGGAGATAATGAAGTTAGGTTAGCATTAGAAATTAGAGAAAAAGAGGTTAGCTCTGCAATTGTAAATTTTCAAAATCAAGGAGAAGATAAAGCAGTTCAAAACTTAGAGAGAGCAAAAGAAAAGCTTCAGATTGTGCAGGAAAAAATTTCTTTAGGCATCTCAGAAGAAGTGAAAACAAATGTTGGTGAGCTTATAGACAAGGTAAATGAAGAAGAAAGTCTTTCTGATGAATTTGAGGATTATCTTTTAGAAGAAGAAAAAACGCAGCTTACGGCTGTCCTTACTGAAAAAACTTATGAGTATTGTAGTGAATTAGCAAAAGAAGATTTTGCTTTAATGTTAAAAGATGAAGAGTGTAATCCTGAAACTGCTCCTGAATCGCTTAAAGAGGATTTGGCAAAACTAAAAGACCTTCAAGAAAGAATGTTTGTTAAATTAATGTTGGAAATTAGAAGTTGTATTGATGATCCGGGCACTTGTAATTGCGAAGCTAATGAAGATGCTGAGCAAAAAGCAAAATGTGAAGCGATGGTTGATTTGGCACTTAGGTGTGAATATCGGGACGATGAAGTTGCATGTGATGAATTAAATTCTTTGGAACCTCCGGAAGCAGAAAGTTTTGTTCCAGAGTTTTTGATGAATTTGTTCAGAGCAAAAGAGGAGCAGATGTTATGGGGAGAAACGCCTTCAGATTGTGTTCCTGAAGAATGTTGGAATGAAAATGACAAACCAGAATGTAGGCAATATGATAAGTTTAAAGAAACAAAAGAGGATTGGGATGAATATGGGAATTTCATAGGAACAAGAAATAAGTGTGGAAAAAAAGGTTTAACACCGACAATGAAAGAATCAATTCCTCAATGTTTTGATGGCGATGTTTTTTTAGAAGAAAAATGTGGAGAGATTACTATGGTTGAAAACGAGGAAGGTTTAATAAATTATATTATTGGAAAAGAAGTTGAAAATATCATCGATAAATTTGAGAATAAATCAAAACAAAACACAATTGATATTAACGGAACTGAGAATAGAACTATTGTAAATGAGATAAAACAAGAGATGAATGAAATTAAAAACCAGATTGTAGAAAGAACTTTTGCTCCTGGAACTTATGACACAGGGGATTCTGAAAAAGTGATTAATAATAATGTTGGAGAATCTTATGGTGGAGATAATGAGGTTGTTATTGAAGAAGGAGAAAGTTCTGGAGATGATGGTCTAAAACCTGAAATTGAAGGGGAAAATAGTGGAGAATCTAGTCAGGTAATCGAGGGGGGAGAAAATAATGTTGTGTCTGGGGGGCAGGAGGAGAATATGGATAATGAGAGAGAAGAGGAGATAGAATCTTCTGAAGATACAATTGCTTAGATAATAATTAAATATCTTCCTTATTACTGAAGACTAAATATAATTCTTATTTCTCTAGTTTCAAATCTTGGGGTTTTTATTTTATTAGTAATCTTTTTATACTTTGATTTGTATATTATTTTATGAATTTGGGGTTTACATTTCTTATTGTGCTGGCATTGATTTTAGTTATTTGGGTATTTATTGAAATTCAGAGATTTCGACATAAACTTTTTGCGATTTCTTTGATAGTTGCAATATTATTTTTTTATGCTAGTTTCTCTCTAACTTTGAGGGGTGAAGATATTAATTACGCTTCTGTGGAGGGAATTTCGCATGCTGCGAATCTTTATTTTGTTTGGTTGGGAAATACTTTTACTAATTTTAAATCTTTAACTGCTAATGCAATAAAGATGAATTGGGGGATTAACGAAACTATCCGATGATATTTAGGATTTTTAGTATTTTATTTTTTGTCTTTTTACTTTTTGGAGTTTTGATTATCTCAAACAATACTTTGTATCTTTCTAAAAAATCTGATTTAGATTCTTTTGTTTTGAGTTATTCTTCTTGGATTAGCAAACTGTCGGAGAATTCTCAGGCAATTACTGCAAATGTGATTAAGCTTGATTGGGCTCCAAGATAAATTTATAAACCCAAAATTCTTTAATATAGCATGGTTAAAAAGAGAGTGGTGAAAAGAAGGTCTAAACCTGTTTTAAAAAAGAAAGCTTCTAGAAAGGTTAAGAGGGTGAATTCAAAAGTTTCTTATAAAAAATCAAAGCCAGTTCGAAGAGTTCAAGTTAGAAAAACAAATATTAAATTTTTAAAGGTTATACAAAGTTTATTCTTGTTTATTTTGATTTGTTTAATCTCGCTTTTGTTACGAAGTGCCTCGAGGAATTTACTTACTTTTAATTTATTTTCTTTATTAGCGATTTTGTCAGGATTTATTTCTTTGGCTTTTTTTATTGTTTTGTTGGTGCTTTTATTTTCTAGGTTGATTAGAAGAAGATAAGCCTGAACTGAGGATTGAACTCAGGACCTTTACATTACCAATGTAACGCTCTACCAACTGAGCTATTCAGGCATTTCAGGTGGTTATCTACCAACTGAGCTATTCAGGCATTTCAGGTGGTTATCTACCAACTGAGCTATTCAGGCATTTAGTGTTTGCCTGGTTATTTTATATATTCCTTTTAAATTCAATAAATTTATAAAACCTCTTTATTAAAGTTTTTTATGGAAGATAAAGAAAATTGCGGATTAGATAAATTAAAGAAAGCTTATTTAGAACTGCAAGAAAAATTGAATTTGCCGAGTTTTGATAATTTAAATGAAGATTTCTCGATTGAGAGATTGGCAGATTTAGAAACTGATTTTTTACTTCGGGAGATTAGGCATCTTATATTAGAGAAGATTGCTAATTACATGCGGTTTTTGGAGAGTGTGATTAATCCTGCAAATGCTTCTTTGTTTGTTTTTTCATTTTTGAAAACATTGGATTCAGAGAAAAAGAAGGTTCTAGAAGAATCTTTTAAAAAAATTATGAAGCTTGAAATGTCTTCGATTGAGTTGGATCTTAAATACTCTGAAGAAAAGGAAACTTTGTTTATTAATGATGTTTATAAAATATGGAAAGAAGTTCAAGGAGATTTGTTGCAAGTTCTGGACCATGCAAATCAAAATTGGGATAAAAAATTAGATAATGGTTCTAAGGGTTATTTTAATTAAAAATTTCTGTCAAATCTATCTCACATAATGAAACAGGCATTTTGATTTTCCAATTTCTTAAAATCTTTGGATGAATTTCTCCAAGATATCCTATTTCTTTATTTTTTAGTTTAATAAATCCAACTCTTCCTTCAATAAATTCAGGAGGGAATTTTTCAGATTCTTCTATTTCTATTTCTAAATCTAGCATTCTAAACAGATATTCTATTACTTGTTTTATTTGAGTGAAATTTCTGGGAGTTCCTGCGATTGCAAGATTCTCCTTTTCAACAATATTATTTTTTAGGCTGAAAACTTTACCCATCTCAAAAATTGATTGAGGATATTCAACGTCGATATTTTCTGATAAAATCTTTAAAAGACAGGTTGTTAAATTTTTCCTTAATGTAGTATATTCTGTTTTAGATTCTTTTATTTCAATTACTTGTGGGTCTTTATCTAATCCCATTTTTTCTATTTGATCTTCTTTTTTTGTTAAATGGACGCTTGAAGTTTCTAAAAAACCTAACCCTGCTAGGATATTTGAGATTTTTCTTTTTATTTTTTCTTTTGGAGCTTCTTCTCCAATTGTTGCTATTTCTGGAATTTCGGGCTTGAAGTTATTGTAACCATATGCAATTGCGACATCTTCAATTAAGTCTACTTCATGAAGAATGTCTGTTCGCCAAGCAGGACTTTCAACTTCTTTATTTTTTGGATTGTAGTTATGACCCATTTTTTCGAGAAGTTGTTTTAATTGTTTTTCATTTAAACTTAGTCCTAAAACTTTGTTGGTGTTTTCGAGAGAGATTTTATTTTTTTCAGGAGTTAGGTTCGGAGTTTTTTCCTTTAAGTTTCCAGTTAATTGCATAGAGTAAACTTTTCCTCCTAAATTTGCGAGGGTGATGATGATTATGTTCAAGCATTTTTTTAAAATTTCGAAATCAAATCCAGAACATTCGACAAAAACATCTTTTGTTGTTTCAGTTATCTTTCCAGTTGTTTGTGAATTTATTATCGGAGGCATACTTAAAATTTGATTTTTTGCGTCTATAAATATTGGGAACTTTTCTTTCCCTGCTAGGAGGTGTGCGTAGTCTCTTCCAGTTGGATGTCTCTGAAGAATTTGAAGTCCGGACATTTCTCTTTCTGTTTCTAAAGGAATGAATTTTATTTTGTCTGGCTCGAGGGCTTTTAATGTTATTGGGAGAGTAATCTTTTCAAGAGGATAAATTCCTATTGCGATTTTCTTTCTTTTTCTCCCAATTGTATTGTGAAGTTTTTCTTGAATGTCTACGATTTCTTTTATTTTTTCGTCGTCGAATTTTAGGTTTTTTACAATTGCACAAGCAGTGTAGGGCCTTATTTCTTTTACAGAGGAATCTATATTCACAATGTAATCTTTTTCAGGGGGGTAAATTTTGTAGTTTTGTAATCCTATCTTTTTACCTAAAAATCCTAAGAATGCTTGCTTAAATCCTTGATAAGAAAGTAGGTCTGGTCTATTTGGAGATACATCAATTTCTAATTCGTCGTCAGTTAAAGATTCAACAGTTGTTCCGAACATTGCGATTTTATTTTGCATCTCTTCTGTAAGTTTTCCTATTTCTTTTTCAAATAATTTTTTTGAAAATTTTGTTGTTGCCATTTTAATCTAACTCAAACCTCTTTCTCCATTCTTTAATTTTTTCTTCAAATGCTGTTTCAATATCAACATCGAAATCTCTAGCGAGAATTAATAATTGAGAAAGAACATCTGAAAGTTCTTTTGAAAACTTTTCTTTATCAAAATTATCTCTCCAGTTATTAATTGAGTTATGATATTCACGAGCAAGCTCGCCTATTTCTTCAACTAAGTGGGGGAACACCGTATGTTTATCATGTTCTTTTCCATCCTTTTTTAGACAATCATCTACAATTCTACAAACTTTTTTTTGCATTTCTTTTATTTCCATTTTAATTTAGACTTTCAACCTGATAAATATTTACTTCTGGATTTTTGAATTTTTTATCAAATTTCACTTCTCCTCGAAACAGTTTTCTTTGAATAAATAACGGCAACCAATGCCTATCTGCAGGCATCATCTGAGGATAAACTCCTACTAGATCTGTTTCACTAAATTCCCTATATTCTGAAAAATCTTCTGAGGGGGTTAATTTACCTTCATAATCTCCCGCTCTAAAGATATGAACTTCGTGGTCTTGTTCATCTGATTCAAATTCAAATAAGATAATTCCTCTCTTTGTTAAATCTTTGGGAGCGGCTCCTGTTTCTTCCAGTGTTTCTCGAATTGCTGCTTCTTCTAAAGTTTCTCCACTTTCTAATCCTCCTCCAAATCCATTCCATTTATTTCCAAATTTTTTTTCTGGATTTTTTAATCCTAAAATTATTTTGTTTCCTTTTTGTATAATTAAAATTGTTTCTATTCTTGCCATTTTATTCGAATTTCATTTTCCGTAATTGATTTAAATTATTTTTGTACATTTCTCTTAGATCTTTGATTTTAAATTTATCCATGATTATTCTGTCAAAGCCTTGGCCCCATGCTAAAACCGGGATGTGTTTGCCTAATAATGGTATTGTTATTTCTGGTCTGAAAATTCCTGCTCCGCCGAGTTCAAGCCAGACTTTTTTTTCAGGATGCCAAATGTCAATTTCTACAGACGGTTCTGTGTATGGAAAATATGCTGGTCGAAATCTAACTTTTTCAAATCCCATTTTTTTGTAGAATTGCTTTAAGTATCCTAAAAGGTCTTGGAATGTTGCATCTTTATCAATCACAATTCCTTCAGTCTGGTAGAATTCAAATCCATGACACCAATCAACTGTTTCATTTCTGAAGTTTTTTCCTAATGAAAAGAATTTTCCACCTTTGTTTAAATTTTTTAGTTCATTTAATTTTTGAGCAGATAGGCAAGTTGTGTGTGTTCTTAAGACGAGTTTTTTTGATTCTTCTTCATTCCATTTATATCGCCATCCTTTGCTTCCTCCGATTCCTTTTTCATGAGTTTGTCTGATTACTTCAACTAATTTTTTGTCTTCATTTTCTTGGATTTTGTCTATGAAGAAAGTGTCTTGCATTTCCCTTACTGGATGGTCTTGTGCAGTGAAAAGAGCGTCAAAAACCCAGAAACTTGGCTGGACAATATTTCCCTGCATTTCTTGGAAACCCATTTCTGTCCATATTCTCCTTGTTGAGTCTAGTGCTTGATTTACAAAGTGTCTTTTTCCTCCAGAAATTGCAGGAACAGGAGAAGTTACATCATATCTTCTGAATTTTTTTCCTTTATACTTTCCAGATTTAATTAGTTCGGAAGTTACTTCTTCAATAAGTTCTTGGTTTTTTATTCCTGTTTTTTGAAGTTGCTTTCCTATTTCAGTGATGTTTATTTTTATTTTTTTTATTTCTTCAATTTCTAAAATGTTTCTTCGATTTTCTAATGACTTTAGAGCAAATTGTTGTTCTGGAGTTAGGTTTTCATATTCAAGAGGAAGCGATTCAATTAAAAATTCTTCAAGTGTCTTTTTTGCAATTTCTTCTTTATTTGCATTTAAAATTAATTTTCCGTTTTTTAGTTCTATTTGAGCTTTCTTTTTTAGTGCACCTAATGATGCTTTGAATTCGTCGCTGGAGAGCTTGCTTTGTTCTTGGGCTTCTTGTAAGCTTAGAATTCTTTTTTCATTTAGGAGATTTAATAATCTTCGTTCAGGTAAGCCTTTTCTTTTGTAGAGAATTCCGTTTACACTTAATTTTACAACCTTTATTGTTTTGTATTCTAGTTTTATAATTGATTTATTTTGAAGG